>NZ_QROQ01000005.1:0-46343 GCF_003475115.1 Collinsella sp. AF37-9
GTGGGAGGCCAGGGCGCCGCTGACCGGTGGACGGCACCGAGCCGTCGGATGACTTGAAGAAGGGTGAGGCCTCGCGGCCTCCCCCTTTTTTGCGTTTTATAGAGAGCTGTAATACAAGAACTCGCCTTCTTTTAGCTTGTCTTACTGTTTGGCTGTATTTTGAGTCCTTCTTTTGTATTTGCGCGATAATAACTCCCATTGGCGTTAGGGAGGACTTGATGTTTACCGTTTTTGTCTTGGGCAATATTGCTTCGGGTAAGTCGACTGCCTGCCGCTATCTCGAATCTCATGGCGCCATGCTCATCGATCTGGACGAACTTGCCAAATCACTGTATGTGCCAGGCTCCGATATCGTCAATGCCCTCGCGGAAGAATTTGGCTGGGATATTTTGGACGAGGAGGGCGGCGTTCGCCGTAACATACTCGCTTCTCGAGCTTTTGTTTCTCCTGATGCGGTCGCGAGGCTCAATGGCATTGTGCACCCCGTTCTCATTGAGCAGCTGTCACTGAGGATTCTTGATCCGGTTTGCTGCACGGTTTCGTCCCCCCGTTATCCCTTTGCGGTGGTCGAGGTTTCTGCTCCGACTGGTTTTGAGGATGCATTTGGCTTGGCTGATGAAATTCTGGTCATCAGCGCCCCTTTGTCAGTTCGTCGCGAGCGTGCTATTCAGCGTGGCATGGAGCCATCTGATTTCGATGCCCGTTCTGCTTGCCAGCCCGACGAGTCTGCGCTGTGCAATCTCGCTACAACGGTGATTGATAATGCCGCAGGCGATAATTCGCTCTTTGAGCAGCTTGACTCATGGCTTGCATGCCATGGGTTTATAGACACTGCGAATCAGGAGGATGCCGATGCCTAAGACACGTTTCTTTACGTGGTATCGAGTGGCGCCACTTGCCGTCGTGTTCGCCTTCGGCCTTATTTCGCTCGTCTACTCGAATGCCCCTGCCGCCTTTTTTAAGCCTTTGTATCCAATTGACTACGAGGCGTACGTAAAGCAATCGAGCATTTCGCACAATCTTGATCCGTATCTGGTGTGTGCCGTCATAAAGTCGGAATCGAATTGGGATTCCGAGGCGGAGTCGAATCAAGGCGCTCGGGGATTGATGCAGCTGATGCCCGAGACTGCACACGATATGATTGCCAAGGGTCTTGTCGATGGTAACGAGTATTCAGCCGACAACCTTAACGATCCCGCTACGAACATCGAGTTTGGCTGTGCGTATCTTTCATATCTTCTAACGTATTTTAACGGGTCGACTGACAGTGCCATTGCCGCCTATAACGCCGGCATGGGCAATGTCGACGGATGGGCGCAGCAGAGTACGTCGCTTCATAATGCAATCACCTTTCCCGAGACGCAGGCGTATCTGATTCGTGTCAATAATGCCTGGGTTCGCTATAAGACTCTCTATCCCGATTGGTTCGTATAGGACTAAGCCTACCGCCTGCGTATACTGCAGATGTATGAGTTAGGAGTATCCATGGCGGAATTTGAAGTAGAACGCGTTGGTGGTGAACTTAAGCGCTTTGGCGTTGAAGGCTCTGACGTGCCGTTTAAGGTCGTGTCTCCCTATGACCCTGCAGGCTCTCAGCCTGAAGCCATTGAGTCGCTTGTGCAGGGTGTGAGGGACGGAGACCGCTATCAGGTTTTGCTGGGCGTGACTGGTTCGGGCAAGACCTTCACGATGGCCAAGACTATTGAGGCCCTGGGAAAGCCGACGCTGGTCATGGCTCCGAATAAAACGCTCGCCGCTCAGCTTGCGAGCGAGCTCAAAGAGTTCTTTCCCAACAACGCTGTGGTCTACTTCGTCTCGTACTACGACTACTATCAGCCCGAGGCGTATGTGCCGCAAAGCGATACGTATATCGAGAAAGACTCCTCGATTAATGAAGAGGTCGAGATGCTGCGACATCAGGCGACCGCATCGCTGCTATCTCGACGCGATGTGATCGTTGTCGCATCAGTCTCGTGTATCTATGGTATTGGCTCTCCTGAGGACTATGCGGGTCTGGCTCCAAACGTCGACAAGAAGGTGCCGCTCGAGCGCGATGACTTTATTCATGCACTGATCGACATTCAATATGATCGCAATGACTATGACCTGGCGCGCGGCACGTTCCGCGTGCGCGGCGATGTTGTCGACGTGTATCCGCCTTATGCCGAGCATCCGTTGCGGTTTGAGTTCTTTGGTGACGAGGTCGAGCTTATTGCTGAGATCGATGAGGTCACCGGCGAGATGATTCGTGAGTACGAGGCCATCCCCGTATGGCCGGCATCCCACTACGTGACTGAGAAACCCAAGGTCAAGGCCGCTCTGAAATCGATCAGCGAAGAGTGCGAGAAGCGCGTGGCGGAGCTCAAGGCAACCGACAAGTTGCTCGAGGCGCAGCGTCTGCAGCAGCGCACCGATTATGATCTTGAGATGCTCGAGACGATGGGCTTTTGCAACGGCATCGAGAACTACTCGCGTCATCTGGACGGTCGCAAGCCGGGTGAGCCGCCGTTTACCCTGATCGATTACTTTCCTAAGGACATGCTCTGCATCATCGATGAGAGCCATGTGACGGTGCCGCAGATTCGCGGTATGCACGAAGGTGACCGCTCGCGTAAGGTAACGCTGGTGGAACACGGTTTTCGCCTGCCCTCGGCACTCGATAATCGCCCGCTTCGTTTCGATGAGTTTGAGGCAAGGATACCCCAGTTTATCTATGTTTCGGCCACACCGGGCGACTACGAGCTGCGGGTGAGCCAAAACGACGTGGAGCAGATTATTCGTCCGACCGGTCTGCTCGACCCCAAGATCGATGTGCGTCCGGTTCGTGGGCAGATTGACGATCTTGAGGACGAGATTCGCGAGCGCGTTGCCCGCAAGGAGCGCGTGCTGGTGACCACGCTCACCAAGCGCATGGCCGAGGACCTGACCGACCATCTGCTTGATGCCGGCATTAAGGTCAATTACATGCACTCCGATACAGCGACGATGGACCGTGTCGAGATCCTGCGAACGCTGCGCGAGGGCAAGATCGATGTTCTCGTTGGCATCAACCTGCTTCGCGAGGGCCTAGACCTTCCCGAGGTCTCACTGGTGGCAATTCTCGATGCCGATAAGGAAGGCTTCTTGCGCAACCGCCGTTCGCTGATTCAGACGATTGGCCGCGCGGCCCGTAACGCCGATGGCGAAGTCATCATGTATGCGGACGTTGTGACCGATTCGATGAAAGAGGCCATCGAGGAGACGCAGCGCCGTCGCGAGATTCAGATGGCATATAACGAAGAGCATGGCATTGTGCCAAAGACGGTGCGCAAGGCCATCAACGACATCTCAAGTTTTATTGCCGAGGCCGAAAAAACCGTGGGTTCCAAGGGGCGCTCGAAGGGCGACTCTCTTGGACATGGTGCATTCTATACGCCCGATGAGTCGGGCGAGGGTGGCGTGCCGGAAACGGTGGCGCCCGAGCAGACACTTGCGGAGCAGTTGGAAGAACTGCCGCATGACGAGCTTGTGCGGATCGTCGAAACCATGGAAGAGGATATGCGTAACGCTTCTGCCGCCATGGACTTTGAGGAGGCGGCGCGCCTGCGCGATGCCGTCGTTCAGATTCGGGCGATGCTCGAGGGTGCGTCTGAGGACGAGACGATTGAGCGTTTACGTTCGCAGGCCCGCAAGGGTTCCACGTTCGCATCGGGCAGAAAACGCCAGGGTGCACGGTTTAAGAAATAGTGAACAGGCCCCGAGTTCCCTGTGGAGCTTGGGGCCTGTGTCTTTTGCGCGCTGGAATTCGTGCGTTAGAGGTCTGCGATCAGGGCTTCGGCACAACGAATGCCGTCGGTGGCGGCGCTCATGATGCCGCCGGCATATCCAGCTCCCTCACCACAAGGGTAGAGGCCCGGGGTCGACACGGCATGGCACGATCGGTCTCGGGTGACAGTGACCGGTGAGCTCGAACGAGTCTCCACGCCGGTAAGAACGGCATCGGGGCGGTCGTAGCCTCGTAGCTTTTTTCCGAGTAGGGGAAGTCCCAGGCGGAGCGACTCGACGATATGCTGCGGCAGAGCTTCGTCAATTGCCGTCCAGGTCACACCGAGCGGATAGGTGGGCTTTACCTTTCCGGGCGCCTTGCTGGCACGTCCTGCGAGGAAATCTCCGACAAGCTGTGCCGGTGCGTTCCAGTTGGAACCGCCCAGGCGATAGGCGGCCGCCTCGCAGGCACGCTGGAGCTCGATGCCGGCGAGCGGGTCATCGTTGGGAAGGTCCTCGGGTGTGACGTTAACGAGCAGGGCGGCATTTGCGTTGCGTCCGTCGCGGGCATTGAGACTGGCGCCGTTGACGCACAGGTGGCCCTGCTCGGAAGAGGCGGCGACAACCTGCCCGCCGGGGCACATGCAAAACGAGAACACGCTGCGGCCGTTGGGAAGATGGGCAACAAGTTTGTAGGGGGCCGCCCCGAGCGCTGGATGTCCCGCCGAGGCTCCATATTGGGCTCGGTCGATGTCGCGCTGCGGATGCTCGATGCGAACGCCCATGGCAAAGGTCTTTTGTGCGAGGGCCACGTTGTGGTCCTTAAGGAGCTTAAAAATATCGCGAGCAGAATGCCCGCAGGCGAGGATGAGGTGCTTTGTCTCAATTGGCTCGTAAGCGGCGTCTTGGGACGATTGGACATCAATACCGGTGATGGCGCCAGACGCGTCGATGCGAATGTCGACGAGCTTCGTTCGATAACGGACGACACCTCCGAGCTGCTCGATGCGCTGGGATATAGCGGTGACAACCGTGGGAAGGATGTCGGAGCCAATGTGCGGCTTGGCATCCCACAGAATATCGCGGGGCGCACCCGCCTCGACGAAGGTTTCGAGGATAAGGCGATGGGCGGGATTTTTGGTTCCCGTATTGAGCTTGCCGTCCGAGAAAGTCCCCGCGCCGCCCAGGCCAAACTGGATATTGCTCTCGGGGTCGAGGATGCGCTCCTTTAGAAAGAGGTCGATCGCCTGCGAGCGGCGAAATGCCGGGTCGCCGCGCTCGATGAGCAAGGGCTTAAGACCTGCTTCGGCGAGCGTAAGCGCAGCGAAAAGGCCGGCGCATCCGGCGCCGACAACGACAGGGCGTTCTTGAGGTGCGTCGGAGGCGGGGGAGGGGAATGAAGGCTCATCGTCTTCTATCGCGCGTACGCGCGAGCGGTCACGCTCGGCAACGCTGTCGACCGCTTCTCGCTCGAGGTGGGGACTAGTCAGCTCAACACGAAAGCTCAGGATAAAATGGACGTCTCGTTTTTTGCGAGCGTCGATTGACTTGCGGTGGAGCTCGATGGACTTGATCTCGGAGTCCTTGCAACGTAGGACGCGCTTGGCGACTCGCTTGCCAACAATGAGACAGGCATTTTCATCGCCGGCTTCATCGAGCGACGCGTTGACTTGGGTGATTTCAATCATCGAGGTCTCCTTAGAGGCAAGAAAGAGGCCGTCCGGTATCCCAGACGGCCCGAATGCATTTTTGATTATAGACTGCGCGGCTACAGGCTGCTTGCAGCGCGAATGCCCGAGATCCAGGCCCACGCAAGGTTAAAGCCTCCGCAATCGGCGTCGATGTCGAGCGCTTCACCGCAGACGTAAAGCGGGGCGTCGACAACGCTGCGCGCGCGTAGGCTGGGTGTTGAGATGCTCTCGACAGATATGCCACCACGCGTGACCTGTGCTGAGCGCTCCTCGGCTGTTCCTTCGACGAGCAACTTAAAGTGTTTGAGGATCGAGACCAGGTGGATGACATCGTTGGAGCCTGGATGGCACTGCTCGAACGCTGTGCAGACGACGCGGGAGAGTTGCGGGGCGAGCATGCCGTCGAGCCAACGGGGATCACGGGGCGAAAAGCCGCCGAGCAGCTCAACACGCCGGTTGAGCATATCGAGCAACTCGTCTTTGGAGAGGTCGGGGAAAACGTCGAGCAGGATCGTATCGCCGTGCTGGATACGACGAGAGAGGTTGAAGACAGCGACGCCCGAGATACCGAAGGTTCGAAACAGCACTTCACCGTCTTCGTGCCAGAGCTCATTATGATTGCGGGCGAGCGTCAAGCGGGCGCGGACGCGCAGGCCATCCAACGTCTTGAGCGCTGCCCGATCGCCAACGACCGTTGCCGATACGGGGCAGAGGACGGGGCGTAGCGAAGTGAGGGGGAAGCGAAACATATCGGCGATACCGGTGGGGTTGCCGCCCGTGGCGATAATTACGGCATGTGCCTGCAGGGCCTCGTTCTTGCGAGGGACATCGGCGAGCGCCTTCCGAAGCGAGCGGAGCTCCGATTTTCGGTCGTCGTGCTTTTTTGCCTTGAGCGCCCGCGCTGGACGGTCTATTTGGAGTGCCCAGCCTTCGGAAGCTTTGCGCGCCGAGGCAACGTTGGCTCCGCAGATTAAGGTGATACCTAGGCGGTCGCAAGCGTTGAGAAGTGCGTCGCGCACCGATTCGGCGCGAAGGGAGCGCGGGTACAGCCGGCCTTCCTCGGAGGTTGTCATGATGCCCAGCGAGGAGAAGAAACCCATAAGCTCTTGTTCGGGCTGGGGGCCCATGACGGATTCGACGAATGCGGGGTGGTTATACCGCTGAGGATCAATCGATTCGTTGGAGAGGTTGCAGCGGCCGTTACCGGTCGCAAGGAGCTTGAGGCCGCAGGCGACATCGCGCTCAACGATGCAGACGCTTTTGCCAGCGCGTGCGGCCGTAATGGCGGCGGCGAGGCCTGAAGCCCCGCCGCCGATTACCAAGACGTCATAGATGGCGCTCGCGTTCACTTAGGCCTCGTCGGTCTCGTGCGGGGTAATAGCCTCGACGGCAGAGACTGCCTTGGGCAACATGCCATCGGGCAGCGCGGTCTCGACCTCGCCCTTATCGCAGGCCTCGGCGAGTACCGGATTAATGGGAAGCTGGCCCAAGATGTCGAGGTTATAGCGCTCTGCGACCTCGGGGAGCTTGCTCTTGCCAAAGACCTCGATCTTCTTGCCGCAGTCGGGGCACTCAATATAGCTCATGTTCTCGACAATGCCCAGAATGGGGACGTTCATCTTCTCGGCCATGTTGACCGCCTTGGCGACGATCATCGAGACCAGATCCTGCGGGCTCGTGACGATGACGATGCCGTCGACGGGCAGCGACTGGAAGACGGTGAGCGCGACGTCGCCTGTTCCCGGAGGCATGTCGACCAGCAGGTAGTCGATGGGGCCCCACGAGGTCTCGCTCCAGAACTGCCTAATGGCGCCTGCGATGACCGGACCGCGCCAAAGGACGGGGTCGGTCTCGTTTTGGAGCAGCAGGTTGGAGCTCATGACCTTGACGCCGTGCTCGGAGATTTCGGGCAGCATAAGGTTGCCAAGGGCATGGACGTGGCGTCCGCTCATACCGAACATCTTGGGGATAGAGGGACCGGTGATGTCGGCATCGAGGACGCCGACCTTGTGGCCGTGACGGGCAAGCTCGGTGGCGATGGCGCCGGTGACAAACGACTTGCCGACACCGCCCTTGCCGGAAAGCACGGCGATGACGCGCTTGACCTCGGACAGCGTGTTCTCCTCAAATTGCGATGGCGACGTTTGTCCGCCGGCGGCCTGTGCGTGTTTGCAACCCATGTATGACTCCTTTGTATATGCTGGGGCCGGGGCCCCGCGATGTGACACGAGCGTCATTGTACCCTCGTTTGCGAGCGGGAGTCATTTGCGATGCATTTGGGCCGAGCGCGCTTGCAATATGATGGGCCCAAGCGAATGGGCGGGCTTACTGAACTTTGCTGGCGAACTCGAGGTACTGCATGCGCTGCAGCTTGTCGATCGTCGAGGCGTAGGGGCTGTCTTCCGATTCCAAGTCGTAGCGCAGCCCGTCGGCACCGAGATAGCCGGCGACATTGATGGTGGGTACATCTGACCTTGTCGCAAGCAGGGCCTTTTGGTAATTGGTGAGCGGAGCGCCGATCTTATTAAGGGTAATGGCTGCAATCTCGTTTGCCCCGACGGTGTCGTAGACGTTGAGCTCGGTATTGCCGGCGATCTCATAGTTAGCCCAGACGAGATATGTCGACTGATAGATACGGAAAGCGTGGCTTGCCGTATCTTCCTGAGGGTACAGCTCGTCGTTGAGAGTCGTTGCGGCGCTCGGCTGATGGTCGCCAAAAAAGACAAGAACAACCGGTCTGCCGATATTGCGGAGCTCGTTGATAAAGTACTCGAGGTCCCGGTCGGATGCGTTGATGCAGGTGAGATAGGTGTTGAGCGCGCTGTTGGCGCCTTCGCTGGCTCCCTCGACCCAATAGTTTGTCAGCTCTTCGGCGGGAACGGTGCCATAGTCGTAGCCGCCGTGATTTTGCATCGTGACGTCAAAGATGAACTGTGGCGCTTCGTCGGTTCTAAGCAAGTCGAGTATCTTGTCGTAGGTGGCGTAGTCGCATACGCCGGCATGGTAATAGGGCGCACCTTCGAAATCGCCGATTGAAAGAAAGTCTCCAAAGCCCAGCTGCTGATAGATTTTATCTCGATGGTAGTTGACGGGGTTTTGCGGGTGTATAGCGGTAGTGGTATACCCAAGCTCTTTAAGGTCTTTTGCCAGGCTGTTTACGCCATTCATCTGATACAGCTGATAGGGGATCTTGCCTAATCCGACAAAGGCCGTTGTCGCTCCGGTCAAAAATTCGAATTCGGAGTTCGCCGTTCCGCCACCGGCGACCGAAGCGAGCATGGTGCCGCGAACAAGTGTGTCGGGAAGCGAGTTGTAGAATGCGGGGCCGGTGTACCCGGCCGCCTGGAGCTGCTCAAAGCACGAAAGGTCGCTAAAACTCTCATTCATGACGGCAACAATCGTCGGCTTGATTTCATTGAACTGGGCAACGGCCGCCGCGCGCTGTTCGCTCGAGCCATATGTGCTGTCGTAGACGGCGGCGAGCTCCTGCTCGATGCTCTGTGCCTCATCGGGCGTATAGTCTTCGGGCTTCTCAATGGGCAACTCGTTGACCATTTCGGTGAACGAAGTGATAAAACCCTGAGACGCATACGTGGTGATGGGCTGCCAACGGTCAAATCCAAAATCCAGCGCCTGCTCCAAGTCGATGTTGGAAAAGCCTGAGAGCCCCACAACGGTCACTAGCAGAAAAGCACAGAGGTTAGCGGCGATAGCGGGGAAGACATGGGTGGGCGTACGGAGCTTTTGCGGTCGGATGAGCGAAAGAAGCCCCAAGGAAATCTCCAGCAGGGCGAGAGAGGTTACGATTCCGGCGGTAAAGGTAAACTCGTATCCCTCGCTCACTTCCATTGCGGTGCCAAGGGCCAAGATATCGCTTGGCAGGATGGCTTCGCCTTTAAACGTTATGACGAAGTGCTCGGCAATGCCAAGGATGCAACAGACGATGGGCACGAGGGCCATGACGCCTCCATGACGCTGTCCCAGCAAATAAAGGGAGAGCAGAACCGTCGCGAGCAGCCCGACGGAAAACCCGAATGAGTTGGCGGGAATGCGATAGAACGTTTCGTTGCAGGCAATTTCGAGTGAAACGAACGAGAGCGCTGAAACAGCGGCGATGACAAGGATGTCACGGCAAATACAGGCAACTGTTCCCGTCGCAAGGTCGGTTTGGTCGATAAGTCCCGAAACCAAGGGCTCGACAAGAAGCATGACGGCGGCAGCACCGAGCGCCGAATAAGAAAGGATCCATAGGGAGCTGCCCTCATTTACGAGCAATTGATTCGTAACCCATGCAGCTACCACGCCGAGCGGGATGAGGAGCGTCGCGCACCAAAAGACGCGGGCAATGGGTGGCTTTTCGTTGCGTTTGATTGAAAAATACACGCGCACGACGACGGCGGCCACGATAAGGACGGCGACGAATATGGGCAGATTGGCCATGTCGCTCGAAGTGATTTCAAGGGGGATATCTTCGGTCATGGACGTTCCTCTGGTACAGCAAATTAAGTTCAGTATTAGATTACTGTAACCTTTCCACGGCATTTCGAGAAACAAAGCGCCCGATACGCAAAGCTAAAGGTCTGCGAATCTTGTATTACGAACATCTGTGCGCGTCGAGTGCGCTAAACTCATCGGCAGTATGATTCGATGCAATAGGAGGCAAGGAGCTTCCATGTCTGATTCTTCTATCGTTATTCGCGGCGCTCGTGAGCATAACCTCCGGGATATCGATGTTTCCATTCCGCGTGACCAACTCGTGGTCATTACCGGTCTTTCTGGCTCGGGCAAGAGTTCGCTGGCATTTGACACTATCTATGCCGAGGGCCAGCGTCGATACGTCGAGAGCCTTTCGAGTTATGCGCGCCAGTTCTTGGGCCAGATGGACAAACCCGACTTGGATTCAATCGACGGCCTTTCGCCGGCGGTGTCGATCGACCAAAAGACGACGTCTAAAAACCCTCGCTCGACGGTTGGCACCGTAACCGAGATTTATGACTATCTGCGCCTGCTGTTCGCCCGTGTGGGCACCCCGCACTGTCCCGAATGCGGCCGTGTCATTGAGCGCCAAACCACCGACCAGGTCGCCGATAAGGTCCTGGCGGCGGGAGAGGGTCGTCGTGCGTTTGTGCTGGCACCGGTGGTACGCGGGCGAAAAGGCGAGTACACCAAACTGTTTGAGGACCTTCGCGCCGAGGGCTTTAGCCGCGTGCGTGTCGACGGCGAGGTTCGCTCGCTTGATGACCCTATCGATTTAGATAAGAAATTCAAGCACGATATCGAGGTCGTGGTCGACCGCATCGTGATTCGCGAGAACTCGCTGGGCCGTATTGCCGAGTCCGTTGAACAGGCGACTGCGCTGGCTCATGGCAATGTAAACGTGTACATGCTGCCCGATCGTGATGCTCCCGAGGGGACCGAGGGCGAGCTGCTGGAGTATTCGTTGGCCCTGGCGTGCCCGGAGCATGGACACTCCATTGATGACCTGCAGCCGCGTGATTTCTCGTTCAACGCGCCCTATGGCGCGTGCCCAGAGTGCGATGGCCTGGGCTTTAAGAAGACGGTCGATGCCGAGGCCCTAATCGAAGACCCCTCGAAGTCGATCGCCGACGGGGTCTTTGGCAGCCTGTTTGGCAACTCTAACTACTATCCGCAGATTTTCGCTGCGGTCTGCAAACACTTTAAGGTGAGCGTCGATACGCCGTGGGAGGATCTGCCTCCGCGGGTGCGTCACGCGTTTTTAGACGGCATGGGCGACCAGAAGATTTCGGTCGACTATCAAAAGCTCGATGGGCGCCGCAGCCAGTGGGACACCAAGTTCTCGGGTGTGCGCAATATCCTGTACGAGCGCTATACCGAGACGACGAATGAGAACACCAAGGCGCGCTTGGAGAAGTACATCCGCGAGGAGCCGTGCTCGAGTTGCCATGGTGCTCGTCTGCGCCCCGAGATGCTCGCCGTTACCGTAGGCGGTAAGTCCATTTACGAGGTCTGCTGCCTATCGTGCCGCGAGTCGCTCGAGTTTTTTGAGGGCCTGGAGCTTACCGAGCGCCAACAATTTATCGGCGGGCGCATCGTTAAGGAAATCCTGGAGCGCCTGCGCTTTCTGGTCGATGTCGGACTCGACTATCTGACCCTCGACCGTGCCTCGGCGACGCTTTCCGGAGGCGAGGCCCAGCGCATTCGCCTGGCAACGCAGATCGGCGCCGGCCTCATGGGTGTGCTGTACATTTTGGACGAGCCGTCGATCGGCCTCCATCAGCGCGATAACGAGCGCCTGATCAAGACGCTTGAGCGCCTACGCGATATCGGCAATACCGTCATCGTCGTCGAGCATGATGAGGATACGATTCGTGCTGCCGACTATGTGGTCGACATGGGCCCCGGTGCGGGCGTGAACGGCGGACACGTGGTCGCCGCGGGAACGCCTGCCGATATCATGGCGTGCCCCGATTCGATGACGGGTGCCTACCTGACCGGCAAGCGAATGATTCGGGTTCCCGATGAACGCCGCAAGCCCGGTCGCGGCTGCCTTAAGATCACGGGCGCCCGCGCCAACAACCTCAAAAACGTTACCGCCAAGATCGAGTTTGGTACGCTTACGGTTGTTACCGGCGTGTCGGGATCGGGCAAGAGCTCCCTGGTTACCGACACCATTGCGCCTGCGCTTACGAATGCCATTCACCGTTCGACGCGTCCTGTGGGCCCGTACAAAAAGCTCGAGGGTATCGAGTGCATCGATAAGGTGATCGACATTGACCAGTCGCCGATTGGCCGCACGCCGCGTTCCAACCCTGCTACGTACATTGGCCTGTGGGATGATCTTCGCGCACTGTTTGCGAGTACGCCGGAGTCGAAGGCGCGTGGCTACTCGCCGGGACGTTTCTCCTTTAACGTGAGCGGCGGTCGCTGCGAAGCATGCAAGGGCGACGGACAAATTAAGATCGAGATGCACTTCCTTCCCGATATCTATGTCCCCTGTGAGGTCTGCGGCGGCAAACGCTATAACCGCGAGACGCTCGAGGTCACCTACCGTGGTAAGACCATCTCGGACGTGCTCGACATGAGCGTCACCGAGGCACTGGCCTTCTTTGGGAATATCCCGCAGATTAAGCGCAAGCTCCAGACGCTGTACGATGTAGGCTTGGGCTACGTGAGCCTGGGCCAGCCCGCCACGACGCTCTCGGGCGGCGAGGCGCAGCGTGTGAAGCTCGCCAAGGAGCTTCATCGACGCCAGACGGGCAAGACGTTCTATATTTTGGACGAGCCGACGACCGGCCTTCATTTTGAGGACGTCCGCCAGCTGCTCGATGTGCTGCAGCGCTTGGTCGATGCGGGCAACACGGTGCTGGTGATTGAACACAACCTTGATGTCATCAAGGTTGCCGACCGCCTGATCGATATGGGCCCCGAGGGCGGTAACGGCGGCGGAACCGTCGTGGTTTCGGGCACACCGGAGCAGGTTGCGGACTGTCCGCAGAGTTATACGGGCAAGTTTTTGGCGCCGTTGCTCAGGCGTGACCGGGAGCGTCAGGCTCAACTTGATGCTCAATAAATAGGCGATTCAGTTTATGGGCGCCATCGACTCCTTGTGATTCGATGGCGCTTGCTGTGTCGAAGTGACGTATGCAGCCGAATTGGACATATACTTAATCCTTGCGTCCGAATGCGAGGGAAAGGATATGTCATGGCAAAGGCTGTAAAGACGCCAAAAACCAATGCGATGCGCGAGCTGGAAAGCGCCGACATTTCCTATGTTCTACATACGTACGAAGACGATGGTGATGAGTCGGCGGGCCTGGGGGTCGCGATTTCGGAGCAGCTTGGCGAGGAGCCCGGTCAAGGATTTAAGACCTTGGTCTGCGTGACGCCGTCCAACGACCACGTCGTGTGCTGCATCCCTGTTGCCGACGAGCTCGATCTAAAGTCCGCTGCGCGTGCCGCGGGGGAGAAGTCCTTGGCCATGATGCATGTGAAGGATTTGCTTGCGGCGACTGGCTACGTTCGCGGCGGCTGCAGTCCGGTCGGTATGAAAAAACGTTACCGGACGCTCATTGATGAGACATGTGTCCTTTGGGATACCATTTTTATTTCGGGAGGCAAGCGTGGTTATCAGCTCGAGCTTGCACCTGATGATTTAATTGCATTTTGCGGGGCGACAGTTGCCGCGATTACGAGAGAGGACTGAGCGATGCCGCAGGAAGAATTGAAGCGCGGAGCTCATTTTGCAGAAGAATCTGCGCCTCAGACACCCTCATCCGAAACTTCTTCGTCGCGAGATGACACTGACGACATGGGCTCGTCGGACTACTCCACGGTTGGTCGTTCCGCCGGGCTTATGACCATCCTGACCATCGTGTCTCGCGTCACCGGTTTTATCCGCACGTGGGCAATGGCGGCCGCTATTGGCATGTCGCTGCTCTCGTCTTCCTATCAGGTCGCCAACAACCTGCCCAATATGCTCTACGAACTCGTGATGGGCGGCATGCTCGTGACGGCGTTTTTGCCCGTGTACATGGGCGTGAGGCGTGAGCAGGGTCGCGAGGCCTCTAACGAGTACGTGGGCAACCTGCTCGGTATTCTGCTTTTGGTGCTGGGTGGCATTTCGTTGCTGGGGACCGTGTTCGCCCCGGGCTTTATCTGGACGCAATCGTTTCTTTCGGGTGACGGCGGCAGCATGGATACCGCTGCGTTCATGTTCCGTTTCTTTGCCATCCAGATTCTGTTTTATGGTTTGGGCTCGGTGTTTTCGGGCGTCCTCAACGCACACCGCGACTACTTCTGGTCGACGTTTGCCCCGGTCCTCAACAATGTGATCGTCATTGCGAGCTTTATGGGCTTTGCGCCCGTGTCCGCACAGTTTGGCGAACGTGCCGGCATCATCTTGATTGCGGCCGGTACGACCCTCGGTGTCTTTGTTCAGATGGCATGTCAGATCCCCGCGCTTGGCAAGCACGGCGTGCATCCCCATATCCATATCGACTTTAAGGACCCCGCACTGCGCCAGACGATTGCGCTCGGTATCCCGACGCTGCTCGCCACGGTGTGCATGTTTGTCTCGACTTCTATCACCAACGCTGCTGCGCTGGTGGTCCAGCCCGAGACTGGTCCTTCCGTCATCGCCTATGCGCGCCTGTGGTACACGCTGCCCTACGCGCTGATTGCCGCCTCGCTTTCGACGGCGCTCTATACCGAGCTCTCTCACGACGCACAGGAGAAGGATTACGACAGCGTCCGCACGGGCATTTCGCGTGGCGTCGCCCAGATGCTGTTCTTCCTGATTCCATTCGCGCTGTACCTGATTGTCTTCGCGCGTCCGCTCAACATGATTTACTGCGCTGGCAAGTTCGATGAGTCCGGTGTGGCGCTGGTGTCGGAGTTCCTTATCTACCTGGCACTTTCCCTGCCGCTCTACGGCGTGGTCGTGCTGATGCAGAAGAGCTTCTCTGCCCTGCTCGACATGAAGCCCTATAGCCGCTATTGTCTGTATTCCGCCATCGGCCAGGCCGGCTCGGTTTTGCTGTTTGGCGTTGTGCTGGGCTTCGGTATGCCGGCAATCGCGCTTTCGTATGTCGTCGACTACGTGATCTTGGTCGGTTGCTCGCTGTGGTGGCTGCGTCGTCGCCTGCGTGGTCTTCAGGTCAAATCTATCCTGCATGGCGGGTTCTTTGGCCTTTTGCTCGGTGGCCTGGGTGCTGCCGCAGGCGCCGGCGTCATGTGGGCGCTTGAGCACTTTGTCGGGGCACTTGGCGGCTCGATTCTGATTACTCTTGGCTACGTTTGCGTTGCGGGTGTCGTCTCGCTTGCTGTTACCTTTGGCCTTGCCGTCGTCCTTAAGATGCCCGAGGTCTCGGCGCTGATTCGTCGCAAGTAGGTGCGCGTGGCCGGTCACGACAACATTCCAACGCTTGCCGAGCAGGTTTCGCGCGTTCCCACGCAGCCCGGCTGCTACCTTTGGAAAGACGCCAAGGGCGATGTCATCTACGTGGGCAAGGCGAAAAACCTGCGCGCCCGCATGCGTCAATACGTGACACTGCAGGATGAGCGTCAAAAGATCCCGCTGATGATGCAGCTGGTGGCGAGCTTTGACTATATCGTGGTGGAGACCGAGCATGAGGCGTTGGTGCTCGAGCGCAATTTGATTGGTCAGTACCATCCGTACTTTAACGTCGACCTCAAGGATGACAAGAGCTACCCCTTTATCGCCATTACAAAGGGCGACCTGTATCCCGCTATCAAATATACGCGTGAGCGTCATAAGCCGGGAACGCGCTATTTTGGACCCTATACCGATAGCCGTGCGGCACGTGAGACGATAGATACGCTGCGCAAGGTTATCCCCATCTGCTCCGCATCCTGTGCGGAGTGGCGTCGTTGTCGTCGTATCGTCGAGTCCCACAAGGGCGAGGAAGACATCGTCAATATGATTTGCGCGCAAAACGGGCGTCCCTGCTTTGACTACCATGTCGGGCGCGGCCCGGGTGCGTGTGTCGGCGCGATTTCCCCGGCAGACTATGCCAAGAACGTCAAGCGTGTCGAGCGCTTTTTGTCGGGCCATCGCAAGGATGTCGTCGATGAGCTGACCTCCGAGATGACGGATGCCGCCGAGGCGCTCGACTTTGAGCGCGCGGCACGCGTCAAACGTCGTTTGGAGGTCATCAGGGGTCTGGACGATCGTCAGCAAGTCGTTTTTCCCTCCAGTGTCGATATCGATGTCATCGGGTTCTATCGCGAGGAGACCATCTCCGCCGCTTGCGTCTTCGTCGTTCGCGAGGGCCGAACAGTTCGCACCTGCGAGTTCATTCTCGACAAGGGTCTTGATGTTGACGAGGAAGAGCTCCAGTCGGGCTTTCTTAAGCGCTATTACGACGAGACGGCTGATATTCCAGCTGAGGTCAACCTTTCCGTCGAGCTTGAGGATGCGGAGGCGCTGGGGGAGTGGCTTGCGGGCAAGCGCGAGCGTTCCTGCCATCTCCATAGGCCGCAGCGTGGCGAAAAGCACCGTCTGCTCGATATGGCATCCAAAAATGCGCGCCATGCCCTCATGCGCTACATGATGCGAACGGGGTACGCTGACGACCGCACCAATCAAGCGCTCCTGGAGCTCGAAAGTGCGTTGGCGCTGCCATCGCCGCCGCTGCGTATCGAGTGCTTCGATATCTCTACACTGCATGGCACCTTTACGGTCGCCTCGATGGTGGTGTTTACCAACGGGCGCGCCGACAAGAGCCAGTACCGTCGTTTTAAAATTCAGGCCGAATTGGACGAGGCAAACGACTTCGTGTCGATGTCCGAGGTTTTGGGACGACGCTATGCTCCCGAGCGCATGGCCGACGAGCGCTTTGGCTCGCGCCCCGATTTGCTCGTTGTCGATGGCGGTAAACCGCAATTGACCGCTGCGATCAAGCAACTTGAGGCTCTTGGGCTCGATATACCGGTTTGTGGCTTGGCGAAGGCCGATGAGGAAGTTTTCGTGCCTTGGGACGAGACTCCCGTCGTGCTGCCGACCGGGTCTGCTTCGCTCTATCTAATTAAACAGGTGCGCGATGAGTCCCACCGATTTGCTATCACGTTCCATCGCGAATTGCGCGACAAGGCCATGACGGTTTCGGTACTCGATGACGTTCCTGGCGTGGGGCCCACCAGAAAACGTGCCCTTATGCGCCATTTTGGTTCGATGAAGCGGTTGCGTGCGGCGAGCGAGCAAGAGATCGCCGAAGTTCGAGGCATTCCTGCCGATGTCGCCAAAGCGGTTCACGAGGCGCTCGTTGCATGGAATGCCGAGCGCGCCGAGGCGGCGGCTGGCCATTCCGATAGCTAAACACGAGCCTAAACAACTGATATACATGGTTGCGCGATTTTCAACCATTTATTTCGCCATGATTGCCTGCTGGTTTCGGGTTTTATTAACGCTAAAACGTTTGACTAACCCAAGTGAAAACCCTGCTATCCTGCGGGTTGACGAAGACTGATATCTCACCTCGTCGATACATACTGTCTGGCTAACCATTTGTCAATGAATTCGGTGAACGGTAGTAAATACCGTTCAAGCGTATGTATGTATCGGTCGCCGAGCGCGGCACCTCAGTTGGGTTCGTCGGTAGGTAAGGTATATATCGTCCGCAAGTTGCGCGGGGGCAAGTCTAGGTGCTCCCGAGTAAGATTCTCTATTGATAGGAGAAGACATGGCCATCATCAACAAGGGTATGTCCAGGCGTTCGTTCCTCGGCCTCACCGGCAGCGTCGCTGCTGTCGCAGGGCTTGGTCTCACTGGCTGCGGTGGCAGCTCTAGCGACGAGGGTTCCGCTTCCGGCTCCACCGATTCCGCCAACCGTGGCGGCGGCGTGATCACCGCTGGTTCCGCTTACGCTCCGTCCAGCTTCGATCCCGCCAGCACCGGCTCCGCTGTGGGCCTGGGTGCTAACTGGCACGTCGTCGAGGGCCTCTATGGCATCGATTACCACGACTACAGCACCTTCAACGAGCTCGCCACCGACGATCCCAAGTCTGTGGACGACACCACTTTCGAGGTCACCATCCGCAAGGGCGCCAAGTTCTCCGATGGCACCGAGGTCACCGCTGACGATGTCGTCGCCTCCTACACCGCTTGCGCCGCTTCCGCTACCTATGCTCCGTTCTTCCAGCCCTTCGAGTCCATCGAGGCCAAGGACGCCAGCACCGTGACGGTCAAGACCAAGGTCCCCAACTTCTCCCTGCTCAAGGATCGTCTGGCCATCGTCCGCGTTACCCCGGCCACCCAGACCGAGGAGGATCGCGCCAAGCAGCCGATCGGCTCCGGCCCCTGGATGTACGACTCTATCTCCGATACCGAGATCACCCTGGTTCCCAACCCCGAGTACAACGGTGAGTACGCTGCCGAGGATAAGAAGATCCAGTACAGCATCCTGACCGACCCCACCGCTCGCGTTACCGCTCAGCAGGAGGGCTCCACGCTCGTTATGGAGCTCGTTACCGCTGACGCCGTCGACCAGCTCGAGAGCGCCGGCTGCAAGATCGATAACGTTCAGGGTTTCGGCACCCGCTTCATCATGTTCAACGTCGCCAAGGAGCCTTGGAACAACGTCAAGGTCCGTCAGGCTGTCATGTATGCGCTCGACACCGAGAAGATGGTCAGCAACACCTTCGCCGGCCTTGCCACCGCTGCCAGCTGCTACCTGCCCAAGAGCTTCACCAACTATCATGAGGCTTCCACGGTGTACAAGACCGACGCCAAGAAGGCTAAGAAGCTCATCGAGGAGTCTGGCATCACCCCGGGTGCCATCACCCTGCGCACCACCGACAACGAGCAGATTAAGGGCATGGCCGCCCAGGTCAAGAACGACCTCGACGCTCTCGGCTTCGATGTGACCATCCAGACCGATACCTCGCCGGCCACTTACGCTGCCATCGACGGCGGCGAGGCCTACGATATCCTCCTTGCCCCTGGCGATCCTTCCTGCTTCGGCGCCGACCCCGACCTGCTGCTCAACTGGTGGTACGGCGACAACGTCTGGATGCAGACCCGTTGCCCGTGGAAGGAGTCTGCTGAGTGGCAGAAGCTCCACGGTCTCATGGACGAGGCTCTTGCCGCTGAGGGCGACGAGCAGCAGAAGAAGTGGAACGAGTGCTTCGACATCATTGCCGACAACGCCGTTCTGTACCCCGTTGTCCACGTCAAGACCGTCTCCGCTTCCTGGGACGATCCGTCCACTGCGCCCAACGGCGAGGCCCTCGATGGCTTCAAGGGCATCGGCACGACGAGCATGTCCTTCAGGGGCGTTGCGACCGTCAAGGCGTAAGACTCGCTTGAGTCTGTATGCAGGATGTCGGCCGTTGGGACCGCATCCTCATAGTTGAAACAAAGACCCGGGCGGCAACGATGTCGCTCGGGTCTTGTAATGAGTATCCGTACTCATATACCAGTTGGTCCTACCGACAAAAGAAAGGGGAGAGAACGTGAACAACTTGCTACGTTTGATTGGAAGGCGTCTTGTGGCGCTGCCGATCATGGCATTGGGCGTCACCGTCCTGGTGTTCTTCCTTATGTCGTTCTCCAAGACCGACCCCGCCTACACGGCGTTGGGTGACGGTGCCTCGCCCGAGGCGGTTGCCGAGTACCATGAGAAGTATGGTCTGGACGACCCCTGGCCCGTGCGCTACGTGCGCTATATGGGCGATTTGATCCATGGCGACATGGGCACCTATGGTGCTGCTCGCAACTCCGTTGCCAAGCGCATCTCCACGGCCCTGCCCGTCACGATGCAGCTGACCTTCATCGGTCTTGCCATCGGTGCGGTCGTTTCGTTTTTGCTCGGCGTCATCGCGGCACTGTATCGCGACAAATGGCCGGACCAAGTGATCCGCGTCTTCTCCATCGCCGGCTTGGCAACCCCGTCGTTCTGGCTTGCCGTTCTGTTGATCCTGCTGTTCTCTTCCTACCTTAAGGTGCTCCCGGCATCGGGTGCTCTGCCTCACTTCACCACGAATCCGGTTGGCTATCTGGGACGTATGATTATGCCCGCTATCGCCTTGGCATTTCCGCTGACGGGCCAGATGACTCGTATCGTGCGTACCGCCATGGTCGAAGAGCTCGACAAGGATTATGTCCGTATGGCTCGCGGCGCCGGCGTTCCCGAGAAGGTCGTCGTCGGCATCAACGTTCTTCGCAATGCGCTGATCACCCCGGTCACCACCCTCGGTCTTAAGATCGGTTACCTCATGGGCGGCGCCGTCGTCATCGAGGTTATCTTCAACCTCCCCGGCATGGGCACCGCGATTCTGCAGGGCGTTCAGGGCAACGAGGCGAACCTGGTTCAGGGCGTCGTCATCGTCGTTGCTCTTGCCTTCATCATCATCAACATCGTGGTTGACATGCTCTACCTGCTCATCAACCCGCGCATCAGGACGGTGTAGATTATGGTAAAGATTCGAGAGAAGCAAACCGAGCAGCTCGAGAAGGCTGCCTCTAAGGGGCTCAAGCTCGGTGGCTGGAAGAAGATGACGCTGTCTTCTAAGATTGCAGCCGTCGTGCTGGTGCTGGTCGCCCTGACTGCGATTCTGGCGCCCCTTCTTGCCCCCTATAGCCCGGTCGAGATCTTTACGGCTCGCCAGGCTCCCGGCAACGGATTTATCTTCGGTACCGACGATAAGGGTCGCGACATTCTGTCGCGTATGCTCTACGGTGGTCGTTACTCGCTGATTATCGGCTTTGGCGCCACTGCCATGGCTCTGGTCTGCGGCTCGGTCGTGGGCGCCCTTGCAGCGGTTTCGCGCAAGGCCGTCTCCGAGACGATCATGCGTATCTTGGACATCATCATGTCCATCCCGGGCATCGCCCTCGCGGCCGTCTTCGTCTCCATCCTGGGTAACTCCGTGCCGTCGATCATCTTCGCCATCGGCTTTATGTACACTCCGCAGATTGCCCGTATCGTGCGCGCCAACATCGTGTCCGAGTACGGCGAGGACTATGTCCGCGCGGTCATCGTTTCCGGCGCCAAGGCTCCGTGGATTTTGATCAAGCATGTTCTGCGTAACTGCATCGCCCCGATCATGGTCTTCACCGTTACCCTGGTCGCCGACGCCATTATCTTCGAGGCCTCGCTGACCTTCATCGGCGCTGGTATCCAGGAGCCCACCGCTACCTGGGGCAACATCCTCGCCGACGCCCGCGGCGGCGTGCTCGCCGGCCGCTGGTGGCAGGCGCTGTTCCCGGGCCTGGCCATCATGATCACCTGCCTGGCGCTCAACATCCTCTCCGAGGGCATTACCGACGCCATGGCCGCTGCTCCCTCCGCCGCCCTGGATCCGACCGATTCCTCCAAGCGTCGCGAGGCCGACCTGCTGGTCTCCGACCCCGTTCGCGCCTACAAGGAGCAGGCCCAGTCCCTCTCCGCTCGTCTTGGCGCCCTGCGCGATGTCGAGCTCAAGCGTGACGATCGCCATGTGCCCGACGAGTCTGTCGAACCGATTCTCTCGGTCCGTGACTTCTGCATTCAGTTTGAGCATCACGGTGATATTAACGTCGTCGACCATGTCAACTTTGACGTCCGTCCTGGTCAGACCATGGGCCTGGTGGGCGAGTCCGGTTGCGGTAAGTCCATCACCACGCTGGCCATCATGGGCCTGACCGATGAGGACGAGCACCTTTCCGGCGAGGTCCTCTGGGAGGGCCGTGACCTGCTCAAGATGAGTAAGAAGGAGTGGTTCGGCCTGCGCGGTACCGATATCGCTATGGTCTATCAGGACGCCCTGTCCTCGCTCAACCCCTCCATGCTCATCTCTGCCCAGATGAAGCAGCTCACTAAGCGCGGCGGAACCCGCAGCGCCGAGGAGCTTCTGGAGCTCGTCGGCCTCGATCCCAAGCGCACGCTCGAGAGCTATCCGCACGAGCTTTCCGGCGGCCAGCGTCAGCGTGTCCTGATCGCTATGGCCCTTACCCGCGACCCCAAGCTGGTCATCTGCGACGAGCCCACGACCGCTCTGGACGTTACCGTCCAGAAGCAGGTCATCAAGCTGCTCAACGATCTTCAGGCCAAACTCGGCTTTGCCATGATCTTCGTTTCGCACGACCTGGCGCTGGTCGCCGAGGTCGCCCACAACATCACGGTTATGTACGCTGGCCAGGTTATCGAGCAGGCGCCCACCAAGGAGCTGCTCACCAACCCGATTCACGAGTACACCCGCGGTCTTCTGGGTTCCGTTCTGTCCATCGAGAGCGGTTCGGGCCGCCTGCACCAGGTGCCTGGCGCCGTTCCGAGCCCGCGCGATTTCCCCAAGGGCGATCGCTTCGCGCCCCGCTCGAGCCATCCGCGTATTGGCCTGGACACCCGTCCGGTCTTCAAGCGCGTGCCCGGCACCGAGCACTTCTATTCCGAGCTCCCCGACGAGGTGCTCAAGGCAAATGGTTTGACCCCTCACGCGGAGGTGATGTAGATGAGCGAGACCGCAGTCAACGGCGTCGAGCCGATCATCTTCCTTGATGACGTCCACGTCACCTTTAGGACCCGTACCGGCTCGATTCTGCACCCCAACCTGGTTCACGCCGTCCAGGGTGTAACGATTAAGCTCATGCCCGGTCAGACGATCGGCATCGTCGGCGAGTCCGGTTGCGGTAAGTCCACCACCGCTAACGTCATGTGCGGCCTGCAGGCCCCCACGAGCGGCAAGGTCTACTTTAAGGGCAAGGACGTTACCAAGCGTACCGCCGAGGACCGTCGCCACATGGGTCGCGTCATCTCGGTCGTGTTCCAGAACCCGGCCACGGCGCTCAACCCCCGCATGGTCGTTCGCGAGCAGCTGCTCGACCCCATGCGCGTCCACAACCTGGGTACCGAGGCCGAGCAGGAGGAGCGCGTCAAGGAACTCTTGGAGCTCACCGGTCTGCCCAGCTCCGCTGCCGAGGTTCTTCCCGGCCAGCTTTCGGGCGGCCAGCGCCAGCGCGTCGCAATTGCCCGTGCCCTGTCGCTGAACCCCGATGCCATCATCGCCGACGAGCCCACCTCGGCTCTGGACGTTTCAGTCCGCGCGCAGATTCTGAACCTGCTGACCGACCTTAAGAAGGAGCTCGGCCTAGCCATGGTGTTCATCAGCCATGACATCCAGACGGTCCGCTATATCTCTGACGACATCATCGTTATGAATGGCGGCAAGATCGTCGAGCAGGGCGAGGCCAAGCAGGTCTTCCAGCACCCCCAGGACCCCTACACCAAGATGCTGCTCGGCGCTGCGCCGTCGTTGCTGCACCCCAAGCTCGGCGAGTAGGCTCGCTTTCCCTCCCGTGCGCCCGGTTCCCTTGCCGGGCGCACCTCCGTTGCGATTTCGAAAGGTTGGGTTCACGAGCCATGCCAAGTGCTCAGGAGCTACAACATCAATTTGGTGAATATCGAGGCGCCATGCCCCGTCCATCAGATTTCGATCTCTTTTGGAAGGATCGCATGGCCGAGGCCGACGCCGTCGGGCTTGACTATGCGATCGAGACGGCATCGGTCACCGATGCCGCGACCTGCCAGCTTTTCGACCTCTGGTATAACGGCATGTGTGGCGCTCGCCTGCATGCCAAGTACCTTAAACCCGTCTCGGACGAGCCCGTGCCATTGGTACTTCAGTTCCATGGGTATCCGGGTGCAAGCCGCAGCTGGTTTGAGCAGGCGTCGTTTGCGGGCATGGGCATGGCACTCATCGCCCTCGACTGCCCCGGCCAAGGAGGTCCCTCCGAGGACATTGGTGGATTTGAAGGCACAACGGTTGCCGGTCATATCGTCGCCGGTATCGACGGCGACCCGGCCAACCTCTACTATGTCCGCTTGCACCAAGATATTCGTATCCTGTGCCGCATCGTTCGCGAGCTCGAGGGCATCGATCTTGCGCGTGTGTTTGTGAACGGCGCGTCGCAGGGCGGCGGTTTGGGCATTGCGACCTGTGCGCTTAACAGCGAGCTTATCAATCGTGCCGCCATCCTCTATCCCTTCCTGTCAGATTTCCGCCTGGTCTGGGATTTGGATGCCGACGACATTGCCTACGAGGGCCTGCGCTATTGGTCTCGCTGGTTTGACGAGGACTCGACTCGTATTGACGAAGCCTATGCCAAGCTGGCGTACTTCGATTCCAAGAACTTTGCCCCTATGGTCAAATGCCCCGTGCTGTTTGGCACCGGCACAGCCGATATCGTCTGTCCGCCAGCGACGCAGTTTGCGGTCTATAACAACCTGACCTGCGAAAAGCGTCATGAGTTCTTTGAAGGCTTTGGCCACGAGGAGATTCAGGATTTTGACGATCTGATCATTCCGTTTTTCTGCAAGGGAGGGGAGGCTCATGTCTAAGTGCGAGAGCAATGTTGACGAGCTGATTGTCCCCGGACTCGTGGGAATTCCTGGAACGGTTTCGTCAAGGCTCGCAGAATATCGGGACTGGCGCGGTGATGTCCAAGCAGATGTTTCTGATTTAGAGACATGCGCTTCGAATCTTGAGATTCAAGGCCTGGCCATAACGGCGATTGACTTTGTTAACCCCTGCGCCCGTTACTCGGAGGTCTCCTTTGAGCTCGGTGACGATGCGATTCACGCTCGTTTGATCGAGCCTGTCGGTCGTGCCCGAGTATCTGAGCGCGTGCCGTTGTGCCTGATGTTCCACGACATCGATCGGCCTGTGCGCGGCTGGCATCACATGACGAGATTTGCCGCCATGGGGTATGCCGTCCTCGCGCTGGATGACGATGTTGCTGGTGCGGACGACCTGCGGCGGGGGATTTCTTCGCCTGCTTTTGTCAAGCGCGTCCGTTGGGGTTGCGCGATGGCGAAGGTGGCGCGCAATCTTGATGGCGTGGACCCCGACCGCATCTTTGCATGGGGCGAGGGCCTTGGCGGCGGAGTCGCGCTGGCGGTTTCTGCTCTGGACGAGCGGGGCCTCGCCTGCACGGCGGTTGCCAATCCAATTCCCGGTGGCCTCGAGTCTCTATCGTCTCGGGTGCGTGGATCGGTGCTCATGGGCACATCGCTCATGGATGCCGTGTGCGATCCCAAGGGCCAGTTTGCCGTATTCAACGGTCTTGAGTGTGACCGGAGGCATATCATCTATGCCAAATACGCTCATGAGCGCATCAATGCGTTCGAAAACGAAGTCATCGACTTTTTTAACCAAACGTTCTACCCGTGTTCTTTGGCCTAGACGGCCTGGACACTGCCAACAAGAGTGGGTGGCATAGGGCCGCCCGCCAGACAACTAAGGAGATTCTTGTGGCAACTCAGAAATTCACCGGCGTTATCCCTCCCGTCGTTGTTCCCGATACCGAAGACCACCAGCTCGACGTTGCCTCCTTTGAGCGCAGCATCAACCGCATGATCGATGCCGGCGTCGATGGCCTGTTCTTCCTGGGCTCTTCGGGCGAGGTCGTTTTCTCCACTGATGAGCGTCGTCGCCAGATCATTGCCGAGGCCGTTCGTATCGTCGACCACCGCGTGCCCGTCCTGGTCGGCATCATCGATACCGAGACCGAGCGCATGATCGAGCACGGTAAGGTCGCTCAGGAGCTGGGCGCCGATGCGCTTGTCGCCACCTGCCCGTTCTATGCCCTGCAGGGCATGACCGAGGTCGAGGAGCACTTCCGCATCCTGCACGAGGAGCTCGACCTGCCCATCTTTGCCTATGACATTCCCGTCTGCGTTCACACCAAGCTCCCCTGGAAGCTCCTTGCCAAGCTCGGCGCCGAGGGCGTCCTTACTGGCGTCAAGGATTCCTCGGGTGATGACATCTCGTTCCGCTACCTCGTTCAGGAGAACGAGAAGAACGGTCATCCGATGAGTATCCTCACCGGTCACGAGGTTGTCGTCGACGGCGCTTACCTCGGTGGCGCCGACGGTTCTGTCCCGGGCCTTGCCAACGTTGAGCCCGAGGGCTACGTGCGCCAGTGGAAGGCCGCTCAGGCCGGTGACTGGGCTACCGTCAAGGCCGAGCAGGATCGCCTCAACGAGATCTCCCACATCTGGGATGTCACCTCGGGCGTCCAGGGCTATGCCGGTGGCGTCGGCGCCTTCAAGACCGCTATGAACCTCATGGGCATCTTCGACAGCCCGACCATGCCGCGCCCGGTGAAGGCCATGACTGGCGAGAACGTCGAGGCTATTAAGAAGGTCCTCCAGGACAACGGTCTCCTGTAAAGCTTTCCCAGGCACCCGACCTCGCCGTTCAACCGTGTGGCCATGATCCGTTAGGTCAATGGCCACACGGTTTCTCGGCGATCTCGGACACCTGGAAAACCTTTACTGCGCTGTGACGGCTAGCCTGACGGCGCATTTCCTGTAGTTGTTTTTATCTCCGAAGGAGAGCGACATGGAGAACAAGTACGTCTGCTCTGTCGATATCGGCGGAACTAAAATTGCGACTGCCATCATGGAGTACCCGGCTGACGGTAGTGTGCCCCATCCCGTTTTTGAGGCCGAGGTTCCCACAGAGGCCCAAGAGGGCGGCGAGGCCGTCTTCCAGCGTATCGAGGCGTCTATCAAGGCCGCTCTTGAGGCGAATCCCGATGTCGAGGTTCTCGGTGTCGGTATCGGTGCCGCAGGCGTCGTCGATCCCAAGACGGGCGCCATTGCGTATGCCAATGAGATCATGCCCGGCTGGTCCGGCGTTCAGTTGGGGCCGCGTCTGCGCGAGGACCTTGGTCTTCCCGTTGCCGTTGTGGGCGACGTGCAGGCTCATGCTCTGGGCGAGGCCCACTGGGGTGTCGGCAAGGGCAAGTTCTCCGTCTTGTGTCTTGGCATCGGTACGGGTATCGGCGGCGCATATGTCGAGAACGGCCGCGTGATGCAGGGCTTCCATGGTGCTGCTGGCCATATGGGCCACATCGAGTGCTCGGCTGCCGTCGGCATTCCCTGCGCCTGCGGGCGTTCCGGCCATCTGGAGTCGGTTGCTTCGGGCACTTCCATTGGTCGTATGTACGATGAGCGCTTTGGCCGCGTCGACCCCAGCCGTCCTTCGGTCGGTCGCGATGTGAACGACCTGTGCCGTGCAGGCGACGCAAAGGCGACCGAGGTCATCCATGATGCCGGCTTTGCGCTGGGTGCCAGCTTGGGCTCGCTCGCTAACATCCTGGACCCTGAGGTCATCGTGCTTTCGGGCGGCGTGATTCACCAAGGTCCCGATTGGCGTTCGCAGACGTGGAAGGATTCGGTGCACGAGGGCTATGCCAGCCAGGCGCTCGATCCGCTTCAGGACACGCCGATCCTCATCGGTTCTCTGGAGGGCGATGCTCCGCTCATCGGTGCCGCTGAGCATCTTCTTGCCTCGTTGAAGTAAACGTATCTGCTGTAGGAGCCTCCCGAGACAACACGCCTCGGGAGGCTGTTCTGAGAAAGGTTGCAGCCTTATGACCGTCGATCCTTTGATTCAATCCCTGAAGGGCAAGCTCGTCGTGAGCGTTCAGGCGTATATGGGCGAGCCGCTTCGTACGCCCGAGACCATGGCTCAAATGTCTCGCGCTTGCGAGCTTGGCGGCGCCGCCGCCATTCGCTGTCAGGGCCTTGCCGACATTGCCGCTATTAAGGGTCGCTGTGAGGTTCCCGTCATCGGCCTGTGGAAGGATGGACACGAGGGCGTTTACATCACGCCGACGCTGCGTCACGCTCGCGCCTGCGTTGCTGCCGGTGCCGATATCGTGGCGATCGACGCCACCGATCGTCCGCGTCCCGATGGCAAGACCGTCGAGGATACCTTCCGCCCGCTGCACGAGGAGGGCGTGCTCCTGATGGCGGATTGTGCCACCATCGAGGACATTCGCCGTGCGGTTGATATGGGCTTTGACCTGGTATCCACCACGCTTTCTCACGGCGTCGCCGCCATCGACTGCACCATGGCCGATGGCCCCGACCTGCCACTCCTGCGTCAGGCGACCGAGGAATTCCCCGGTCTTCCCATCATCTGCGAGGGCCGCGTGCACACGCCCGAGGAGGCTCGCGCTGCGATCGATGCTGGCGCCTGGGCCGTTGTCGTCGGCACCGCCATCACGCACCCCACGAGTATTACGAGTTGGTTCAAGGCTGCGCTTGAGGCGTAAGACAGGCCTCGTATCCGCTCGGGGCGGTATACTCAATATAGGCAATTGACCGCGCGGGATCCGGGTTGCTGGGTCCCGCGCTTGTTTTTGGGAGGCAGCACATGCAAAAGGGAGATGCCATGGATGCGGCGGAGCGCTCGGAGCGCATCCCCGATATCGTCATCATCACCGGAATGTCCGGATCGGGCCGCACACAGGCCATGCACGTGTTCGAGGACATGGGCTATTTTTGCATTGATAACCTACCTCCGCGTCTCATCGCCCAGCTTGCCGAGCTCGTCGGCATCAATACGGGCGTGGGCAGGCATCTCGCCGTCACCTGCGATTTGCGTAGCCAGGGACTGTTTGACGAGTTGCTCGATGCGGTCGCCGCGCTCGAAGAGCGCGAGATGAGCTGCGACATCGTGTTCCTGGAGGCTTCTGACGAGGTGCTGATTCGTCGCTACAGCGAAAATCGCCGCCGTCATCCCATTGCCAAGCCGGGGGAGACTACGGCCGATGCCATTCAGCGCGAGCGCCTTCAGCTGCAGGGCGTGCGCGATCGAGCCGATATGATTATCGACACGAGCCGCCTGCGCACCTCTGCCCTGCGCAACAAATTGCGCATGGCGTTCTCCGAGTTGTCCGACCAGCAGCTCATGGACGTTCACGTGTTCTCGTTTGGCTTTAAGCACGGTATGCCCGTCGAGGCGGACATTATGATCGACGTTCGCTTCCTGCCCAATCCGTTCTACGATCCCGAGATGCGCACCATGACCGGTCTCGATAAGAAAGTCTCCGACTTTGTTCTGGACCATCCCAAGACCCAGGAGTTCTGGAAGGCCTGGACGCAGCTGCTCGATACGGTCATGCCCGGCTATATCGCGGAGGGCAAGCCGCAGCTTTCTATCGCCATCGGTTGCACGGGCGGTCAACACCGCAGCGTTGCCATCGCCGAGGCCACGGCGCGTTATTTGGAAGGCGCCCAGTATCACGTGAGCATTTCCCATCGCGACTTGTCGCGCGCGAACACGAAAGCATAGGCCTGCATGTCGTTTACCGCCGAGGTGCGTGACGAGCTCGCGCGCTGCGAACCCGAATGTGAATACTGCGATTTGTCGACGCTTGCCGCCCTGACGCGTGTGAGCGGTACACTTTCGCTGGCCGGCTCCGGGCGGTATCGTTTGACGGTCGCGACCGAGACGGGCGCCGTCGCGCGCACGATGATCACGCTGACGCATCGCATCCTTAAGCTCAAAACGGAATTCACCGTTCGTAAATCGGTCTTGCATAAGGTCCGTAACTATCTCATTACCCTGCCCGATCAACCCGACCTGGACAAGGCTCTGGTGCTGCTGGGCATTCTCGACCGCAGGGGAGGGCTCGTCGCCGGTGTTCCCCGGCACATCGTTGCTCGTCCCTGCTGCAGGCTTGCCTACATCCGCGGCGCGCTCATTGCGGGCGGTTTCGTGGCCGATCCCCGCGGCGACTTTCATTTGGAGATCGCGGTGCAGGGCGAGCAGTATGCCCGGGGACTTTGCGATCTATTGGAGCAGATTGGGGTCCATGCGCGCGTTAACGCGCGGCGCGGGTCCTTTGCTGTCTACATTAAGAGCGCCGAGGAGATCGAACATCTTTTAAAGCTGATTGGTGCCAAGCGCAGCGTTGCCGAGATTGAGGAGGCGCGCGCGGTCAAGTTGGTTAAGAACGATGTGAACCGTCGCGTGAATGCCGAGCTCGCCAACCAGACCAGAAGTGCGGGTGCCGCCCAGCATCAGCTTGCGCTTATCGATGAGCTCGAGCAGCGTGGCCTTCGCGATGCGCTTCCGGATGCCTTGGCGGTCTTTTGCGACCTGCGCGAGCGCTATCCCGATCTGTCACTGCGCGATCTGGGAGAGATGGCTGACCCTCCCTTGTCGAAGTCGGCCCTCTACCATCGAGTTTTGAGGCTTGAAAAGCTCATTGAAGCAAACAGGTAGTTTAAAGTATCGACTTATATACGGATTTAACTGCTATTTTATTCTTTAAAACGTTTTAACGTAAATTTGATTTTCAATTTCGACCATTCTCGTGAAATTCAAGTCCAAAAAAAGGTATATTAGGCGAGTGGTTAGTTTGTGGGCCTCAACGGCAGGCGCTGTAGCTTGCGGGGGCCTTACGAAAGGAGACACAATGGCAGTAAAGGTTGCTATTAACGGCTTCGGTCGCATCGGTCGTCTGGCCTTCCGTCAGATGTTCGGTCATGAGGGCTCCGAGATCGTCGCTATCAACGACCTCACCTCTCCCGATATGCTCGCTTACCTGCTGAAGTACGACTCCACGCAGGGCAACTACGCTCGCGATCACGAGGTCGTTGCTGGCGAGGATTCCATCACCGTTGACGGCAAGGAGATCAAGATCTACAAGGAGGCCGACGCCAACAACCTGCCTTGGGGCGACCTCGACGTCGACGTCGTTCTCGAGTGCACCGGCTTTTACACCAGCAAGGCTAAGGCTCAGGCCCACATCAACGCTGGCGCCAAGAAGGTCGTCATCTCCGCTCCGGCCGGCAGCGATCTGCCCACCATCGTGTACAACGTCAACCATGAGACGCTGACCGCTGAGGACAACATCATCTCCGCTGCTTCCTGCACCACCAACTGCCTCGCCCCGATGGCGAAGGGTCTGAACGACTTCGCTCCCATCGTGTCCGGCATCATGACCACCATTCACGCCTGGACTGGCGACCAGATGCCGCTCGACGGCCCGCAGCGCAAGGGCAACAAGCGTCGTAGCCGCGCCTGCGCCGTTAACATTGTCCCCAACACCACCGGTGCTGCCAAGGCTATCGGCCTGGTTCTCCCCGAGCTCAACGGCAAGCTCATCGGTGCCGCCCAGCGCGTCCCGACGCCGACCGGCTCCATCACCAACCTCTACGCTGTCGTTGACAAGAAGGTCACCGTCGACGAGGTCAACGCTGCTATGAAGGCCTACGCTGCCACCATCTCCGAGACCTTCGGTTACAACGAGGACGACATCGTCTCCACCGACATCATCGGCGAGACCCACGGCTCCATCTTCGACGCCACTCAGACCATGTGCTCTGACCTCGGCAACGGCCAGACCCTCGTTCAGGTCACCTCTTGGTACGACAACGAGAACTCCTACACCTCTCAGATGGTCCGCACCATCAAGTACTTCGAGAAGTTCGTTGCTTAATTTAGCTTTTAGCGAATAGCTCGTTGAGCGTCTAAAGAAGGGCGCGGCCTTATAGGGCTTACACCCTAGGGTCGCGCCCTTTTTATAGGAAATCGTCTGCCGTAATGGGAGGCAGACACGTACGAAAGGTAGAAGCAAACATGGCCTTTACCAAGAAGACCGTCCGCGACATCGATGTCGACGGCAAGCGCGTTCTCGTCCGCGTTGACTTCAACGTGCCTATCAAGGATGGCGTCGTTGGCGACACCACCCGTATCAAGGCTGCCCTGCCCACCATCAACTACCTCGTTGAGCACAACGCTCGCGTCATCCTCATGAGCCACCTCGGCCGTCCCGAGGGCACCGGCTTCCAGCCCGAGCTGTCCCTCGAGCCCGTCGCCAAGAAGCTCGCTGAGCTCTCTGGTCTCGACGTTGCCTTTGTCGCCGACACCTACGGCGAGAAGGCTGCTGAGGCTGTCGCCGCCGTCGAGCCGGGCAAGGTCCTCGTTCTCGAGAACGTCCGTTTTGACAAGCGTGAGAAGAAGAACGATCCCGAGATCGCCAAGAAGCTCGCTTCCTATGGTGACGTCTTCGTCCTCGATGCCTTCGGCACCGCTCACCGCGCCCAGGGTTCCGTCGTGGGCCCCGCCGCTTACCTGCCTGCCGTCGCCGGCTTCCTGCTCGAGAAGGAGGTCGACACGCTGACCGGCATCTTCGCCGAGCCCGAGCGCCCCTTCGTCGCCATCGTCGGCGGTTCCAAGGTTTCCTCCAAGATCGGCGTTCTCGATCACCTCATCGACTCCGCTGACACCCTGATCATCGGTGGCGGCATGGCCTACACCTTCTTCCTGGCTCAGGGCCTGACCGTCGGTCAGTCCCTCAAGGAAGAGGACTGGGTCGAGCGCGCCGGCGAGATGCTCAAGAAGGCCGAGGAGAAGGGCGTCAAGATCCTGCTCCCCATCGACAACCGCGTTGCCGATCACTTTGGCGAGGACGCTGTCCCCGAGGTTGTCGCTTCCGACGCTATCCCCGACGATCGTGAGGGCATGGACATCGGCCCCAAGACCGAGGAGCTCTACGCCGAGGCCGTCAAGGGCGCCAAGACCGTGTTCTGGAACGGCCCCATGGGCGTCTTCGAGTTCGACAACTTCGCTCACGGCACCCAGGCTATCGCCGAGGCCGTCGCCGAGGCCGACTGCACCTCGATCATCGGCGGTGGTGACTCTGTCGCGGCTGTCAACAAGTTCAACCTGGCCGACAAGATGAGCTGGATCTCCACCGGTGGTGGCGCTTCCATGGAGCTCGTCGAGGGTAAGGCCCTGCCCGGAGTGGAGGCGCTTCTCGATGCCTAATCGCACCCTTCTTATCGCTGGTAACTGGAAGATGAACAACGACGTCGCCGAGGCCGCTAAGCTCGCCGACGAGCTGGCTCAGGCTCTGCCCGAGGTTCCGGCTGGCGTCGAGGTGCTCGTCTGCCCTCCGACCATTGACATCACCACGGTTCATGACCGCATTCAGGCTGCCCCCATCGCCCTCGGTGCACAGAACGTGTACTGGGAGGCCAAGGGTGCCTTCACCGGTGAGTCCTCTTGCGACATGCTCAAGTCCGCTGGCTGCACCTACTGCATCATCGGTCACTCCGAGCGTCGCGACTACTTCCACGAGACCGACGAGGATCAGAACAAGAAGGCCAAGGCCCTCGTTGCCGCCGGTCTTGTTCCCGTCTTCTGCTGCGGCGAGTCCCTCGAGGTCCGCGAGGCTGGCACCTATGTCGAGCACGTCGTGAACCAGGTCAAGGCTGGCCTTGCCGGTCTTGAGATCACCTGCCCCAAGCAGGTCGTCGTCGCCTACGAGCCCATCTGGGCCATCGGCACCGGCAAGACCGCTACCGCTGAGGACGCCCAGGAGGTCTGCGGCGCTATCCGTGAGACCCTCAAGGAGATGTTTGGCGAGGAGCTCGCTAACGGCATCCGCGTTCTCTATGGTGGCTCTGCCAAGCCCGGCAACATCGCCGAGCTCGTCGCCAAGCCTGACGTTGACGGCGCCCTCGTGGGCGGCGCTTCGCTCAAGGCTGCCGACTTCGCCTCTATGGTCGTCAAGGCAGGCGAGTAGGACATATGGCACAGCGTCATCTTCCTGCACTCCTGATCATCATGGATGGCTGCGGCCTTGCTCCGGCCGATGGCGAGAACGCCGTCGCCGCTGCCAAGACGCCCTTCCTTGATAGCCTGTACGCTCAGTATCCCCACACCACGCTCGGTGCTTCGGGCGAGGACGTGGGCCTTCCCGACGGTCAGATGGGCAACTCCGAGGTAGGCCACCTCAACATCGGTGCCGGCCGCATCGTGTTCCAGGAGCTTTCGCGCATCAACAACGCCATCAAGGACGGCTCCATCGCCAAGAACGAGGTCTTCGTCAAGGCTATGGACGACGTCAAGGCCGAAGGCAAGACCCTGCATCTCATGGGCCTTATGAGCCCTGGCGGTGTTCATTCTCACATGAACCACGTCGAGGCTCTGGTCAAGATGGCTGCCGAGCATGGCGTCAAGACCGTTCGCGTCCACGCCTTCATGGATGGCCGCGACGTCGACCCGCAGTCCGGTGCCGGCTACATGAGCGAGTTCTGCGCTTTCCTGGCTAAGATCTCCGAGGAGACCGGTTGCGACGCTCGCGTTGCCACCGTTTCGGGCCGCTATTGGGCCATGGACCGCGACAACCGTTGGGAGCGCATCCAGCGCGCCTACGACGTCATGGTCAACGCGTCCGATGCCGATACCGACCCCGTTGCCGGTATCAAGGCCTACTACGAGAAGGATCCGCGCGGCGACGAGTTCGTCGAGCCTTTCGCGGCCCACAACGAGGGCATCCACGAGGGCGACGCGGCCATCTTCTTCAACTTCCGTCCCGACCGCGCTCGTCAGATGACCCGCGTGTTCACGGACAAGGAGTTCGATGGCTTTGAGCGCGAGCAGATTAAGCTCTCGCACTTTGTGACGATGACCGAGTACGATCCGACGTTTGACGTCGAGGTCGCCTTCCCCAAGACGTTCCCCGAGAACGTCCTGGCCGACGTTATCGCCGCCAATGGCCTGAAGCAGCTGCACACCGCCGAGACCGAGAAGTATGCCCACGTGACGTTCTTCCTCAACGGCGGCATCGAGGAGCCCAAGGAGGGCGAGGAGCGCGTGCTCGTCGCTTCCCCCAAGGTTGCTACCTACGATCTGCAGCCTGAGATGAGCGCTCCCGAGGTTACCGAGAAGCTCGTCGCCGCCATCAACGAGGATCGCGCTGATTTCTACATCGTGAACTTCGCGAACTGCGACATGGTTGGTCACACCGGTGTCTTCGACGCCGCCGTTAAGGCCGTCGAGGCTGTTGACGATGCCCTGTCCAAGGTTGTCCCGGCGATTCTCGCCAAGGGTGGCTTTGCGCTGATTACCGCCGACCACGGCAACGCCGATCACATGTTTGACGTTGCTTCCGACGGTTCCAAGCATCCGTTCACGGCTCACACCACCAACCGTGTGCCGTTCATCATCGTTGATGAGAAGGCGCAGCTCACCGGTATCGAGGACGGCCGTCTTTCCGATATCGCTCCGACCATGCTCACCATGGCTGGTATTGAGCCTTCCGCCGAGATGACGGGTCGCGTGCTCGCCACCGAGGCCTAATAGAAAACAACTATCGTTTTCTAGTAAGGGGGTTGTCCACAACCGGACGACCCCCTTTTTGGTATTTCTGCCATTTCTAACCCGTCCCTAAATGGCAGGTGGGGGAGTGTTGGGGGTTGTGGTACAGTACTGGAGTTTGAATTGTTCTATTAAGGAGCTTATCTATGGGTCCGTTCCAGATTCTTCTGTTTGTCGTTTGGGCTATCTCTGCCGTGGCGCTGACGATTCTCGTCCTGATGCACTCCGGTAAGGGTACCGGCGTTTCGGATATGATTGCCAGCTCGCTGTATAACTCCAGCTCTGCCACGGGCGTTATGGAGCAGAACCTCGATCGCCTGACGGTAATTATGGCCGTCGTTTTTGCTGTGTGTGTCGTTCTGTGCATGTTCTTCTTCCCGCAGGGTATCGTCGGCTACTAAGCATCGGCGTATATACGTTTGTAAAGGGTCCCGCATGTGCGGGGCCCTTTTTGTTTACAGACTTGTAATAGAGTCAAAATATCCCCACATACTTCGCCTAACTAAAGAAATTCTCGACCGTTAACCGGAATTAGCGCCATATTGTGCATAAAATGCGCTACTGTATTGCGAAACGTTGGTCCGCACTGCATAACCAGCCATAACGGCGGACCGCGTTTGAATGGTTCGATCGGGCTGTCTTGACGTTGCCCGGCCGAATTCACTTTGTCCTATCTCATAAGGAGGATGGCATGGCTGATTCTATGTTCCACCAGCCCGTTATGGGTCGTCGCGCCTTTGTTGGCGGCACCCTCGCTGCGAGCTCCATGGCTTTTCTTGCCGCATGCGGCAAGAAGGGCGGCGACGCTTCCGGTTCTGAGTCCGGTTCGACGCTGAACTTCTACATCAACAACCCGGTCTGCATCGACCCCTACAACGTCCAGGAGGATCAGGGCACTCAGGTCGAGTACCAGCTCTTCGACGCTCTGACGGAGTACGATAACGAGAAGGGCGAGATCGTTCCGCTGGCTTGCGAGTCCTTCGAGGCTAACGACGACGCCACCGAGTTCACCTTCAAGATCAAGAAGGCCAAGTTCCACAACGGTGACGACGTTACCTCCAAGTCCTTCAAGCTCGGCTGGGAGCGCCTGGTCAACACTAAGTCGGCCATCGCTACCGAGTATGGTCCTTCCGAGGTCTCCTACCACCTTTCCATGGTCGAGGGCTATGACGATCTGCTTGCCGGTAATGCTACCGAGCTGTCCGGCGTTACCTGCCCGGATGACGAGACCCTCGTCGTCAAGCTGACTTCCGCCTACGCCGACTTCCCCTTCGTCGCCTCTCACCCGGCTCTGTCCCCGGTTCCCGAGTGCGCCGAGTCCGATGTCAAGAGCTTCTACCTTGCCCCGGTCGGTAACGGCCCGTTCATGATGGACGGCAAGTGGGAGGATGGTCAGGAGATCAACCTCAAGAAGTTTGACGATTACTATGGCGACAAGGCCAAGATCGACGCCATCCACTTCCAGGTCATCAAGGACGTGGAGACCGCTTACAAGGAGTTCCAGGCCGGCAACCTCGATGTCTGCGACGTTCCCGTTGCTCAGATCGACGCCGCCAAGAAGGATCGCGGCGAGTCCAAGGATGGCTACACCATGGGTGATGGCGAGCGCATGCTGCTCGGCTCCGAGCCTTCCACGTACTATCTGACGTGCAACACCACGGCCGAGCCGTTCAACAACGCTGACCTGCGCAGGGGCATCTCCCTGGCTATCAACCGTGAGGCCATCTGCAAGACCATCTTCAAGGGCACCCGTACCCCCGCTGACGGCATCGTTCCTCCGGGAATCGCCGGCTACAAGGAGGGCGCATGGGAGTTCTGCGCCTATGACGTCGACAAGGCTAACGAGTACCTCGACAAGGTCGCTCCCGCTGGCGCTAACGGCGATCGTGGCATTAATGTGACCCTGTCCTACAACCAGGACGGTGGCCACAAGGAGATCATGGAGTCCATCATCGGCGACCTCGCCAAGGTGGGCGTCACCGCCGTCTCCGATACTCCCGAGTGGTCTGCCCTGCTCGAGCAGTATCAGAACTTCAACTATCAGTTCGGCCGTCTGGGCTGGATCGCCGATTACCCGATCATGGACAACTTCCTGTACCCGCTGTTCCACTCCGACTCCCTCGGTGGCGACAACCGCTCTGGTTACAACAACCCCGAGTTCGATGCCAAGGTCGATGAGGCCCGTGCCACGGTTGACGACGACGAGCGCATCGCCAAGATGCAGGAGGCTGACGCTATGGTCGCCGCTGACTGCCCGGTTATCCCGGTGATGTTCTACACGCACACCATCGTCGGCTCCGATCGCGTCAAGTACCTCTATGTCGATCCGCAGAAGCACGCCGATCTGGGTACCGCTGAGCTCGCCTAAGAGTTTTGCAGCTTCCATGAGGGTCAAGTATTTACGTAGACCTCATGGGAAACATACAGTTCTCCCTAACCTGGGGTAAACTGGCTGATGGTAATTTTGGGATGCCGGTCTGGCGATCGGCATCCCATTTAGGTTAATCCCTAGATAGGGGAGTGGTATGGGTAAGTACATCGTTAAACGTGTGCTTCAGTTCATCCCGGTATTTTTGGGCGTTACGTTGATTCTGTTCGCCCTCCAGAATATTGTGCCGGGAGACCCGATCAAGCTGATCGGTGGAGACAAGGCTCTGTCCCCCGAGGTAGAGCTTCAACTTCGCGTGCGCTATCACCTGGTCCAGGCGGACGAGGACGGCAACGCGATCCTTGACGAGAACGGCGATCCCGTTCCAACGTCGCTTGTGGACCAATACTTGAATTACATGAATGGTCTGCTTCATGGCGATCTGGGCAATTCGTATCAGCGCAAGCTGCCGGTTGCGGAAATCTTTGCCCAGAAGTATCCGTATACGGTTAAACTCGCCGCGTGCGCCATCGTGCTCGAGGCAATCATGGGTATCGGTGCGGGTATCATTTCGGCGGTAAAGCGCTATTCCTTCTGGGATATTTTGGTAACGCTGACCACGTCGATCCTCGTTGCCGTTCCTGCATTCTGGCTCGGTATGCTGCTGCAGCTGTTCTTTGGCGTCATCCTTAAGGATGCCACCGGCGGCGCATTCTCCATGCCGATCTCGGGTGCCGGCGGCTCCAGCTCTCAGTATCAGGATTGGATGCACTATGTGCTTCCGACCATCACGCTGGCTTCGGTTTCGACCGCCTATGCTGCCCGCATCATGCGCTCGCAGCTGCTCGACGTCATGAATCAGGATTATATCCGCACGGCAAAGGCCAAGGGTCTCTCCAATCGCGCGATCATCGTCAAGCATGCGCTTAAGAATGCACTCATCCCCGTTGTTACCTATATTGGTGTCGACTTCGGCGGCATGCTTTCGGGCGCCATCCTGACCGAGACGGTCTTTAACTGGCCCGGTATCGGCTCTGAGGTCTACCGCGCCATTAGCATGCGCGACTGGCCCATCGTTATGGGCGGCGTTACGCTCATCGTTGTCGTCGTTATGGTGATCAACCTGCTCGTCGACATTAGCTATGCATTCCTCGACCCGCGTATCCGCCTCGGCGGTCCGTCGGATAAGGCCTAAGGGAGGTACGTCTCATGCAGGAAACTGATTCTCAGTCTCAGGAGCAGGCTACCGCCACCAAGGCCGCATCTGCTCCCGCCAAGTCCCGCACGCTGTGGGGCGACGCTTTTAAGCGTCTTCGCAAGAATAAGCTCGCCGTTATCGGTATCTGCTGGATTATCATCGTCGTTTTGGTTGCCTTGACCGCAGACCTGTGGGCTAAGCCCTGGCTCGGGTCGCCGACGGCTTCTGACTCGACGACCATGGCCGAGACTTCGCTGCTGGCTCCGTGTGCCGAGCACCCGTTTGGTACCGACGCCCTTGGCCGCGACATTCTCGTCCGAGTTATCTACGGCGCGCGCGTTTCGCTTTCCGTCGGTATTATGGCCACCGCCATCTCCACGGTGATCGGTCTGATCATGGGCGCCCTGGCCGGTTTCTATGGCGGCATCTGGGATACGATCATCATGCGCTTCGCGGATATCTTCCTGGCGTTCCCGTACGTGCTGTTCGTTGTCGCCATGATCGCCGTTATCGGCCGTGGTCTTCAGAATGTTTTCATCGCCATCGGTATTCTCGGCTGGCCCTCGATTGCCCGTGTCTTCCGATCCGCGATCCTGACAGTCAAGGAAAACGACTATGTTGACGCTGCGCGCGCGATGGGTGCATCCGATGCTCGTATCGTCGTGCGTCACATCTTCCCGAACTCCGTTGCTTCCATCGTAGTCTACGCGACCATGAACATCGGTGGTGCCATTCTGACCGAGTCCGCTCTGTCCTTCCTCGGCATGGGCGTTATTCCGCCTACGCCTTCGTGGGGCTCCATGATTCAGGACGGTCAGCAGTATCTTCTGACTGCTCCCTGGATGATGATCATGCCCGGTTTGGCAATTCTTTCGACGGTGCTCGCCTTCACCCTGCTGGGTGACGGTCTGCGCGACGCCCTCGACGTCAAGATGAAGGACGCATAAGGATGAAGAAGAACAAGAACTATGTGGACCTGAAGGACCAGCCGGTTCCCGAGGGCCAGCATCTGCTCGAGGTCGATGACCTTAAGATGTATTTCCACACCGAGGATGGCGTCGTTCGCGCTGTCGATGGCGTGTCCTACACGCTCGATCGCGGTGAGACCCTGGGTGTCGTCGGTGAGTCCGGCTCTGGTAAGTCCGTGACCGCCATGACCATCATGGGCCTCATCTCGATGCCTCCGGGAAAGATTGAGGGCGGCGACGTTCGCTACCGCGGTCGTTCGATCCTCGAGATGACCGAGGAAGAAATGCAGCATATTCGCGGCAACGATATCGCGATGATCTTCCAGGATCCTATGACCTCCCTGAACCCGGTCTATAAGATCGGCAAGCAGGTGGGCGAGGGACTTCGTCTGCACCGTGGCTACTCCAAGCAGGAGGCGCTCAAGCGCGCTACCGAGCTTTTGGACCTCGTTGGTATTCCCGAGCCCGAGAAGCGCGTCAATGAGTATCCGCACCAGTTCTCTGGCGGTATGCGTCAGCGCGTCATGATTGCCATGGCCCTTGCCTGCGATCCCGATATTCTGATTGCCGATGAGCCCACGACTGCCCTGGACGTTACCATTCAGGCTCAGATTATTGAGCTTATGCAGGAAATGCAGGAGAAGAACGGCAACGCCATCATCATGATTACCCATGACCTGGGTGTTGTCGCCGATATGGCCGATAAGATCATGGTTATGTACGCCGGCCGTCCCGTCGAGTTCGGTACTGCTGAAGAGATCTTCTACGAGAGCCGCCACCCCTATACCTGGGGCCTTATCCGCTCCATCCCGGAGCAGGCCATCGATGAGAAGAAGCCGCTTACGCCGATTCACGGTAACCCTCCTTCGCTCATGAACCTGCCCGAGGGCTGCGTGTTCTCGCCTCGTTGCCCCTATGCAACCGATAAGTGCCGCAAACAGCGCCCCGAGCGTGTTGTTACCGAGTCCGGCCACTATTCTGCGTGCCATTATTCCAGTGACCCCGAGTTCCTCAAGAACGCTCCCGAGACGTCTCGTACGCGCAAGGATTCCAAGAAGGGAGGCGAGGCGTAAATGGCAGACAATAACGAGCGCACTCCGCTGTTGAAGGTCGAGCACCTCTCCAAGGAGTTCCCCGCAGAGTCCGGCATGTTCGCCAAGCGTTTTTCCAAGCGCGTCGTCTCTGCTGTAAACGACATCTCTTTTGAGATTTATCCTGGCGAGACCTTTGGTCTGGTTGGCGAGTCTGGTTGCGGTAAGTCCACCACGGGCCGCACTATCATGCGTCTGACCAAGCCGACTGCCGGTAAGGTATTTTTCCAGGGCAAAGATGTTGCCGAGATGAGCAAGCATGAGATCAAGGACATGCGTCGCGAGATGCAGTTTATCTTCCAGGATCCTTATGCTTCGCTCAACCCTCGTATGACCATCGGCGAGATTGTCTCCGAGCCCATGACCATTCATGGTGTGGGTACCAAGGAGGAGCGCATTGAGCGCGTCCGTGAGCTTCTCGACGTCGTTGGACTGAACCCCGAGCATATCAACCGCTATCCGCATGAGTTCTCGGGCGGCCAGCGTCAGCGTGTCGGTATTGCCCGCGCTTTTGCGCTGAAGCCCAAGCTGATTATCTGTGACGAGCCGGTATCCGCTTTGGATGTGTCCATTCAGGCCCAGGTTCTGAACCTGCTGAAGGAGCTCCAGGACAAGTTCGGTACGGCTTATCTCTTCATTGCTCATGACCTCTCTGTCGTACAGCATATTTCCGACCGTGTTGCCGTTATGTACCTGGGCAAGATGGTTGAGGTTTCGGACTGGAAGACGCTCTACAGTGAGCCGCACCACCCGTACACGCAGTCGCTGCTGTCTGCTGTGCCGGTGCCCGATCCGGATATCCAGAAGACTCGTAAGCGCATCATCCTTGCCGGCGACCCGCCGTCACCGCTGGATCCGCCGACCGGTTGCCGTTTCCACACTCGCTGCCCGATTGCGCAGGGTATCTGCTCCGAGAAGCTGCCTGAGTTTAAGGAAGTCGCCCCGGGCCACTGCTGCGCGTGCCACTTCGCGGAGCCGTTCCCGATCAAGGAATCGCACATCGACCTGTAGCCGGTTGTTTTCGTCCGGGCCCGTGCTGGACTTAGTTTTCAGAACGTCCTCGACCATGGAAACCCCCTTATCCTGCTCCTTCGGAGCTGCGGATAAGGGGGTTTCCTGGTCTGCGGAATGTTCTGAAAACTAAGTCCAGCACGGGCCCTGTGTTACCGCTGCAGGGGGGGGGGCGATTCCTTGATCGCTCACTTAATCTAATGGGATAGTTAGTGAGGCCGGAGCAAAAGCTCCGGCCTCCTTATATAAGGGCTCGGCAAAGCCGAGCCACTAAATTTATATCAGCCCCAGAACATATTTGAGAACTGTGCCCGGAGTACATACTCCTAGGGCCGGAATGAGGTTGCTTTCCAACGCATTCCGCAGGGGGCGGCATTATTTTGTAGCGCGAAGCGCGAATCAAAATAATGCCGCATGCCCGAGGACGCGTTGGAAAGCAACCTCATTCCGGCCCGAACAGGTCCGTCTACCAGCGCATTTACAAATTCGTAAACTTTTTTGAAAAAAGTGCTTGCGCAGTTCTCGAAACATAGGTTATTATTTTCCTCGTTGAACGCGCGGGTCCAACAAAACGAACCGCGAATCAACAACATAGCATGTCGGAGTGGCGGAATTGGCAGACGCGCTAGCTTGAGGTGCTAGTGACCGCTTTTTGGTCATGCGGGTTCAAGTCCCGCCTCCGACACCATCGCATTTGAGAAGCCTCTTCGGAGGCTTTTTTGTTACCGATAGACGGTGAGGTTCACGATGGAAACGCTTGAGCGCAACGAGTGGGCGGACGTTGCCCAACTGGTCGAGATCACGAGCGATGCTGTCATCATTTGTGAGCTCGACGGAACCATTCTGCATGTGAATAACCGCTTGCTCGACTTGATGTGCGAGGAGCGTTCCGATGTGATCAACGGGGACGTTAAAGACCTCTTGTACTCATCAGCATTTGAACGCGCGTCAGAGCATCGTCTTCCTTTTGAGACCAATGGAACCGAGAGCGAGTTGATGCTCAAGCTGAGTGACGGCTCCTTTATTCCCGTCTTGGTTTGTGCCGGCTCGGTTACACCGCCTCGTATTTTTGGGCGCCGCGCGCCGCGTGTTCTGGTGGCGCTTCATAGCATCGAAGAGCAGTACTCGCACGACCGCCAGCTCAAGCGTGCGCTTTCGGAGCTTAGAGTGGCGAATAAGCGCCTTTCGGGCACTTTGTCGGTCATTATGAGCACGGTGGGCTCCGATGAGCTGCCTAGTTTGTTAGATACCGTTTTGAACCAGCTTGTAGGAACGCTCGATGCTTCGGGTGCCGCTATTTATTTTTCTGAGAGCGGCGGTTTTAAGCTTCGCGGTGTTTCCAAGGAGCTGCACGACAGCTACCTGCCCGAGTTTTTGCCGTATGGCGCTGGCATTCCGACGTATGTGCTTCGCGAGTCGCGTGCCTGTCGTTTGTCGATTCAACAGGACCTTGAGGGTGATAGGGCTGCCTCCGGTATGTTCATGGACCTGGACAATCGTTCTAAGCACCTGTTGCGCGTGCAGGATATGCCTCCGTACCGCAGCGAGATCTGCCTTCCCGTTTTTTACGGTACGCAGATCCTTGGCGTGCTGGAAGTTGGTTGGAAGCGCCCTCAGGCACCCCTCGCCTATGACGTTAATGTACTCGAGGTCATTTGCGATTACCTGTCTATCCAGCTGGTCGGCATGGCATCGAGCCTTCGCTCTCGTCGCACGGCCGAGCTTGGCCGCTCGCTCAATGTCTTACGTGATGAGTTGTTTACCTTTCTAGACGATTCCGCCGCGGCTACTCAGGCGGTATCGTCCGAGATTTGCAATATGCTCAACTGTCATTTTTGCCCTGTTGAGTATGACGCCAGTCTGGGCTCCTATGTCATAGATTTTGAAGGCGGCAGTCGCGTTGCTTTGCCGGACGATCCCGAGAAGCTTTTCTTTTCCACGACGGCGCCAGCGGCACGTTTGGGGGTTGGCTCTGATGGCTTTGAGGCGTCTGTTTTGGGCGGCACGAGTGCCGAGGATCTTAAACACGTCCGTATAACTCGCGTTGACGAATCGATGCCTATGGGAGGCTGGCTTAGGGCGCATGGTCTGCCTTGCCAGGGTCTCTACGTCGACACCGGCATCGAGGCGGGGCGCCCGCGCTCTGAGGGTGATGGCAAGCACAGCAACGACGCGATCGTTCCTGCTTCTGTTGCGAAAGGCCCGACGACGCGCGCGCTGCTGCTTCGTGACGGTAGTCAAGAGCCGATTGATGACCTTGAATATGACTACTTGGTGCACTTGGCGCATGACTTTGAACTGATCTACGAGGGCGAATCTCAAAAGCGCGAGGAGCGCCATATCGCTCAGACCCTCCAGATTGGCATGAGAAATTCGCTTGGTGACGTTCCGGGTATCGCGACCGATTCGGTATACCTTTCGGCAACGAATTCGGCGTTGGTCGGTGGCGACTTTTATACGCTCGTCCGTCTTCCCGACGATTGCGCCGTTATGATTTTGGGCGATGTATCCGGCAAAGGAATCGAGGCGGCGTCGATGTCAGCGCTCGTCAAGACGGCGCTGACGGCCTATGCCTGGGAGGGTGCTGGGCCCGCCCGTATGGCCCGCTCGCTCAATAGCATGCTCATGGGCTTTTCGAGGGTCGAGACGTTTGTGACGGCGTTTATCGCCAAGATTGATCTTAAAGCGGGTCGCGCTACCTATTGCTCTGCGGGGCATCCTCCCACTATGGTCATTAGGCCCTCGTCGACGCCGCTTGGCTGTGGAGAAATCCGAGGGGGAGAAGTGGAGCTCCTTGGGTGCCAATCGGGCGTGATCGGCGCCTTTGAGAGCATGGTGTACGAGACAGGCGTTTTTACGTTCGCTCCTGGTGACATGCTATTTATGTATACCGACGGAACAATCGAAGCACGTGATCGCTCGGGTGCTTTCTTTGGCGAGCAGCGCCTTCGTGACCTTTTGCTCTCTGTCTCGGGTGAGGGCGTATCGGGAATCTGCGGTAAGGTCTTGGGCGAGCTTGACCGCTTTACCGAGTCTGCGCTGGACGATGACATCGCGCTGGTTTCCCTTGAGTTTTTACGGGGTCGATCGTAGACCGCGATACTTGACGGGCAAAATCTGCGCGGTTGCAGATACGTATGCATCGAGCGAGCTCTTTTGGGGAACCATGGTCGTATGAATGAGTGGAATGACATAGCGGTTCTGACGCCACCGGGTGATGTCGACATCGCCTCGGTGTCCGTGCTGCGCCGACGGTTGGATAATTTGATCGACCGGGGCGTGCGTCGCGTTGTCATCAATTGCCAGGCTGTGGGCTTTATCGACTCGACGGGTTTGGCGTTTTTGCTTACACGTGCCAGAGAGCTCATGAGGCGAGAGGGCCTGCTTTCGCTCGTTAACGCCTCCGATGAGGTCGTTCGCTTTTTGGAGATTGCCCGACTTGTTGACATCCTTCATGTTGCGGGTCCGGCGCGTGAGTCGATTCCCGCCATTCCGGTGGGAGAGTTGCCACGATGGAGCAAGAGCATCGAAGTGCAGCGAGGTATCGAGAATCTCCCGTATTATCGGCACCGTGTGGCCGAGCTTCTCGAATCACTTCCCCTGAGGCGTGATGAACGTTATGACGTCGCATTGGCGCTGGGGGAGGCATTGGGTAACGCGTATGACCATGCGGGCGGTGTTGGCAGTATCCTGACGGTTCAGGCCTACGGGGACCGTGTTGTGCTCGAGGTGCTTGATCGGGGCGCTGGCTATTCTATCGATGGGGCGAGCGAGCCGGTGGCATCCGAGGAACGCGGACGTGGTATCAAGCTTATGCGCATGCTCGTCGATAATGTGGAGGTTACCCGTCGCACGGATGGTGCCGGCACACGCGTTCGGATGGTGAAGCTGTTTAGCTCGGCATTGGAATCGTGCGCTTAGCGCCTTGGGTTGACATGATTTCCCTGCGTGAACTTGCTTTGAGCAACTTTTTTGAAAAAAGTACTTGCGTCTTTTGGATAACTCGCGTAAATTAATAACCCGCAAGCGGACATGGCTCAGTTGGTAGAGCACAACCTTGCCAAGGTTGGGGTCGCGGGTTCGAGCCCCGTTGTCCGCTCCATTGCATTTCCGGACCGTTCTTAACGGTCCTTTTTCGGCGAAGTGGCCAAGTGGTAAGGCAGAGGCCTGCAAAGCCTTTACCCCCGGTTCGAATCCGGGCTTCGCCTCCAGACAACATCCGGGCGCTCCGGCGCCCGTTTTGTTTTACATATGCGGACATGGCTCAGTTGGTAGAGCACAACCTTGCCAAGGTTGGGGTCGCGGGTTCGAGCCCCGTTGTCCGCTCCAAACGCAGCAGCCCGACTACCACGGTAGCCGGGCTTTTTCGTAACCATCGCATGGGCTCGAAACCGAGAGGGAGCGAGCGTTAAGCAAACGCGGAGCGTTTGTAGCGAGCTGGCGAGGTCGCCGGCAGGCGGCCGAAGTCGGTGCGGATCCGCGAAGCGGATACGCGGACGCCCCGTTGTCCGCTCCAACTATCTTACGCGGTTCTAACAAACCGCGTTTTTTGTTGACGCTGCGCGGGCTCCGGGTGCCCCATCTTGCCCCTCAATCGTCGGTCGCGTACATAAAGTACGCTTCCCTCCTCTTTCGCGGCAACCTGGGGCACCCGGAGCCCGCTCGCTGTTGTGGCCGGGGGAGTGTGCCATCAGTTCTTTTCGCCTGATTGGTCAATCCGTTCCAGAGGCTCGAACTATTTTCAAATTATTCGAAAATAGTTCTTGCATTCGGGGCGATCATCCCGTATATTAAATCCTCGCAGGCGGACATGGCTCAGTTGGTAGAGCACAACCTTGCCAAGGTTGGGGTCGCGGGTTCGAGCCCCGTTGTCCGCTCCATTTG
>NZ_QROQ01000005.1:46353-98537 GCF_003475115.1 Collinsella sp. AF37-9
TTGGGGTCGCGGGTTCGAGCCCCGTTGTCCGCTCCATTTGGGCGTTTAGCTCAGGGGGAGAGCGCTTCCCTGACACGGAAGAGGTCAGAAGTTCAAATCTTCTAACGCCCACCAAATGTTCGCAGCTCAGAGGCAATGTCCTCTGGGCTGTTTTGTTTTTTGCCACCAAGCGCGCCGCCAAATAAGTCATCAAATATTGATCCAAGGTCCGTACGCGATGGTCTTCGCATCCCGTAGGGGTGCCGGCAGATTGCATGTGTCCTGGCCCATCATGACCGCAACATGTTGGTCAAGCATAATCTTTTGGATTCTTTTGGCGTGAGCGGCTTGGTTTTGGTGCTATTTGGCGGCGGCACGGTTGAGGGGGTTTCAAAACTGCTGTGCAGGTAGTTGGGTTGATAACGTTTTAGCAGCCTGCCAAGAGGCCTTCATTTATAATGCGTCTGCAAATTGACCAATTGCTTTGACCTGCTGAAACACTATATGTTGTGTTTGGCCTAAAAAAAGAATACAGGATATAGATGCCTCTTTGTCGTATGATAGATGGCGGACAGAGAACGAGAACCTTATTCGCCCCATTATTTGGATGGATCTTTGAGCCCCTGGATTGGTTGCGAGGATTGTCCGCATGAGGGCCTATGGTTATCGAGAACACAGATTGCGCAACGGCGCCGCAAGACAGGGTCAAACCCTGCCGGGCATCGTTTGGCTCTGAAGCGCAATGAGGCTACGATGCGAAAGAGGCAAGAGGATGAAGATCATCAAGCGCAGCGGCACCGAGGTTACCTTTGACATCGATAAGATCGTCAATGCGATCCGCGCCGCAAACTTGGAGGTCGAGGAAGGCTCTCGCCTTACCGACCGCCAGGTGATCTATGCGGCACAAAACGTCGCCGAGGCATGTGAGAAGGCCGGCCACACCGTATCGGTCGAGGAGATCCAGGATCTGGTCGAGGACGAGATTATGCGTCTCGACTGCTACGAGGTCGCCCGCCACTACATCATCTACCGCTATGTTCAGAGCCTGAAGCGCCAAAAGAACACGACCGATGACAAGATCCTGTCGCTGATTGAGTGCAATAACGAAGAGGTCAAGCAGGAGAACTCCAACAAGAACCCGACCGTCAACTCCGTTCAGCGCGACTATATGGCCGGCGAGATCTCCAAGGACCTGACGCAACGCGTGCTGCTGCCCCAGGAGATCGTGGATGCCCACAACGAGGGCCTGATTCACTTCCACGATTCGGACTACTTCGCCCAGCATATGCATAACTGTGACCTGGTGAACCTGGAGGATATGCTCCAGAACGGCACCGTTATCTCGGGCACGCTGATCGAGAAGCCGCACAGCTTCTCGACTGCTTGCAATATCGCGACGCAGATTATCGCCCAGGTCGCCTCTTCCCAGTACGGCGGTCAGTCGATTTCGCTGACCCACCTGGCTCCGTTTGTCGAGGTAAGCCGTCAGAAGATTCGCGGCGAGGTTGCCCGCGAGCTCGAGGAGCTTGGCGTCTCTGCGTCTGCCGAGAAGGTCCGTGAGGTCGTTGAGGACCGTCTGCGTGACGAGATCCGTCGCGGCGTCCAGACGATTCAGTATCAGGTCGTGACCCTTATGACCACGAATGGCCAGGCGCCGTTCGTGACGGTCTTTATGTATCTTAACGAGGCCCGTACGCCTCAGGAGAAGCACGACCTTGCCATGATCGTGGAGGAGACGCTTCGCCAGCGCTACGAGGGCGTTAAGAACGAGGCCGGCGTGTGGATTACCCCGGCATTCCCCAAGCTTATCTATGTGCTCGAGGACGATAACGTTCACGAGAATTCCCCGTACTTCTACCTGACCCAGCTGGCTGCCAAGTGCACCGCCAAGCGCATGGTGCCCGATTACATCTCCGAGAAGAAGATGCGCGAGCTCAAGCTGTCGAAGGGCGAGACCGCGGGCAACGGCGATTGCTACACCTGCATGGGTTGTCGCAGCTTCCTGACGCCCGACCGCTCGGGCAACGGCTTTAACAATGTTGCCAATGCGCTGAACTATGACCCGACCAAACCTAAGTACTATGGTCGCTTTAACCAGGGTGTTGTGACCATCAACCTGCCCGATGTCGCGCTGAGTTCGCATCAGGACATGGACAAGTTCTGGAAGATCTTCGACGAACGCCTTGAGCTGTGTCATCGTGCCCTGCTGTGCCGTCATGAGCGCCTGATGGGCACGCTTTCTGACGCCGCACCGATTCTGTGGCAGTACGGCGCCCTGGCGCGCCTTAAGAAGGGCGAGACGATCGACAAGCTGCTCGTGGGCGGATACTCCACCATCAGCTTGGGTTACGCCGGTCTGTATGAGTGCGTCAAGTACATGACGGGCCACAGCCACACCGAGAAGGAAGGCACGCCGTTTGCCATGGCCGTCATGCAGCACATGAACGACAAGTGCGCCGAGTGGAAGGCCGAAAGCGATATCGACTTCTCGCTGTACGGCACCCCGCTTGAGTCGACGACCTACAAGTTCGCCAAGTGCCTGCAGCGTCGTTTTGGCATTATTCCGGGCGTGACGGACAAGGGCTACATTACCAACAGCTACCATGTCCACGTGTCCGAGGAGATCGATGCCTTCGATAAGCTTAAGTTTGAGGGCATGTTCCAGCAGCTTTCGCCGGGCGGTGCTATCTCCTACGTCGAGGTTCCCAACATGCAGGACAACCTTAAGGCTGTCATTCGCGTGATGCAGTACATCTACGACAACATCATGTACGCCGAGCTCAACACCAAGAGTGACTACTGCCAGGTGTGCGGCTACGATGGCGAGATTAAGATTGTCGAGGATGACGGCAAGCTGGTGTGGGAGTGCCCCAACTGCGGCAACCGCGATCAGGAGAAGATGAACGTCGCTCGCCGTACGTGCGGCTACATCGGTACCCAATTCTGGAACCAGGGTCGAACCGAGGAGATCCGCGACCGCGTGCTGCATCTCTAGTACCGCTTCGGGGCTGAACCGAGAGGGCCGCTTGGACATTTGCTCGCTATTTCGGACAGTCCTGCGCAAGACGAAGGCCACATTAAGTGGCCTTCTTTGCGTGCGGAACCCATATCGAGCAAAAGCCCAAGCGGCCCCCTCGGTTCAGCCAAGTTGACGTAGCTGAGATGCAGTATGCGGTCTGCTCACTCCTCGAAGTTCTTAGCGGAAATAATTCGAGCTGCAGCTGCGATTTGCTTGCGATAGCGGTTGAGCTGCAACAAAGTTTTTATTAGACCTCGAACCCTATACTCGATGTTCGCTTCGTTCACCGAGTATCGCTCGCGAGGGGTCTGGAGCATATCGTCCCGCCCGCAGTTTCGCAGGCCGAAGGCCGAGAATGTTTGAGGACGGGATGATATGCTCCAGACCCCCAGGAAGGTTACTTATGAACTACGCGAACATTAAGTATTTCGACATTGCTGATGGGGAAGGCGTTCGTACTTCTCTGTTTGTGAGCGGGTGCCGTCGTGGGTGCAAGAACTGCTTTAACTCTGTCGCGTGGGACTTTGCTGCGGGCAAGCCGTTCGATCGTGCCGTCGAGGACAAAATCATCGAGAGTCTCGATCATCCCTTTATTGATGGCCTGACGATTCTGGGCGGGGAGCCCATGGAACCCGAGAACCAGGCGGGGCTCGTTGATTTCATTGAGCGTGTTCGCGCGGCCTATCCAGTGGGGTCGGGGAAGACTATTTGGTGCTTTACTGGCGACGTACTCGAGGAGCTTATGCCGGGCGGTCGTCATCATACCGAGGTGACGGACCGCATCCTTGCCTGCCTCGACATGTTGGTGGACGGTCCGTTTGTTCAAGATCTGTACGATATCTCGTTGCGCTTTAGGGGCTCGAGCAACCAGCGCGTGATCGATATGAACGCTACGCGCGCCCGTGCTGAGCGCGAGGGCGTTGCGCTTTGTGATGCGGTTGAACTTTGGCGCGATGATCCGGTCTATTCGACCCATACTATGTAGCTTGTGGTCGATGCCGGAGGGCGTGGTACCATAGCGCGAACGTGAAATCGGAAAAGTGAGGCCCAGATGGTCGATCAGGAAAAAGTCGAGGCCGCCATTAAGCTGTTGCTTGAGGGCGTAGGCGAGGATCCAACTCGTGAGGGCCTGCTGGAGACTCCGGCGCGCGTTGCCCGTATGTATGGTGAGATCGTCGGCGGTATGGACCAAAGTGCCGAGGAGCACCTGTCCAAAACCTTTGCCGTCGCTTCGAACGATTTGGTTATCGAGCGCGATATCACGTTCTACTCGCTGTGTGAACATCATCTGCTGCCGTTTTATGGCAAGGCCGCCATTGGTTATATCCCTAACGGTCGGGTGGCTGGGCTTTCCAAGCTCGCCCGCACGGTTGAGGTTTATGCCCGCCGTCTTCAGCTGCAGGAGCAGCTGTGTGCGCAGGTTGCCGACGCCCTCATGGAGTATCTCGCTCCCCAGGGAGCGATTGTGTTGATGGAGGCCGAGCATATGTGCATGACGATGCGTGGCGTGCAAAAGCCCGGCACCAAGACCGTGACGCTTGCTCGCCGCGGCGTCTTTGAGACCGATCCCGCGCTCGAGGAGCGTTTCTTTAGGATGCTGGGCCGCTAACCATGAGAGTCGTCAACGACTTTACATCGAAGACCGATGAGGGGACGTCGCGTCGCGGCTTTATGGCTTCGGGCCTGGCCCCCTTTGGTGCCATGCCTCGCATTGATTACATTTGTGCCAACGGGCTGTTCCGGCGGCACCTGGGCAACATTGCACAGTTGGAATCGGGGCGCATCTTCTGCCGCCACGGTATTGACCATCTGCTCGATGTCGCGCGCATTATGTGGATCAAGAATCTCGAGGAGCAGCTCGAATTTGACCGCGAGGTCATCTACGCCACAGCACTTCTTCACGATATCGGCAAAGATGAACAGTATGAATCGGGTATATCCCATGATGTTGCAAGCGAACGCGTCGCTGATGCGATTCTCGGCGGCATGCCCGATGACGTGGCGTTTGAGCCGGCCGATGCCGCAGCCATTAAGACGGCCATTCTGGGCCATCGAAAGCTGCGCGTGAACAGCCAACCGCTTGAGCGTCTGCTCTATGCAGCCGACAAAGCGTCGCGTGCCTGCTTTGCATGCCCCGCGCGCAACGCTTGCAACTGGAGCGATGATAAAAAGAACCTGTCGATTCGCGTGTAGTTAGTTTGCGCGGTCGGGGTTCTAAACGAAGGAGACGATCGCGTTGAGTAACAAGAAACTGCCCGAGAATGCAACCAAGACCGAAGGCGCCGAGCTCGCCCGCCGTGGAAGGGGCGAAATATCCACCGCAACGGCGGTGCCTCACGTGAGCTATGACGATTTGCGCCATGCCGATCGTATTTTCATTGACGGCCTGGAGGTTTTTGCCAACCATGGCGTGTATCCCGAGGAGAACGCGCTGGGTCAGAAGTTCATCGTTTCTCTGGTGCTCTATGCCGACCTGCGCGCGGCGGGGGAGCACGATAACCTGGACGCCTCGATTGACTACGGCTCGGTGTGCCACGATGTCGATGGCTATCTGCGCGAGCATACGTTTAAGCTCATCGAGGCGGCAGCCGAGGGGACAGCCCAGATGCTGCTGCGCCGTTATCCCTCGCTGCTTGGTGTGCGCATAAAGCTCGATAAGCCGTGGGCTCCTGTTGGCCTGCCCCTGGCAAGCTGCGGCGTCGAGATCGAGCGCGTGCGCTAGTCGACGCTAGAGCTTGTTGAGGGGTGGCTGCTTGAGCCGCTGAGACAGTGCTCTATTGTTGGGACAGTACGTGTCGAGCAGGGCGTGAAAGCGCTGATTGTGGCTTGGCTCGAGCAAGTGGACGAGCTCGTGGGCGACAACCATGTCGAGGCATTCGACAGGGTAGGCGGCGAGCTCGCGTGCGATACGAATGGCGCCGGTTTTGGGTGTGCAGGAGCCCCAACGCGTTTTCATGCTGCGCACGGAGACGCGGGCCACGGTGACGCCCATTGCGATTTCGTACGCGTGCACGATGTCGCGTAGCGCTGCGGTGACCTCGGACGCGTAGAGCTGGTCGATGTGGGCTTGGAGCTCGTCGGACGTTAGGCCGTCGAGGATTGCGCGCCGCTTGGCCTGTGGGCTTTCGTCCGATTCGTCGGTACCCATAAAACTTGCGAAGGTGGCCTGCTTGGGTCGCGGTGCGGGCGATGCAAAGTTGTGATCGAGTGCGTCCTGTACCGTGATGGGCTTGCCCCAAAGTGCAATGATGGACGATGGGCTGAGCGGCTCTCGCGCTGTTGCCTGACGTTGCTCACGTTGGGCAAGTCGGCTGATAATCCAGGCGCTGTTGCGCTTCACAAACGCTTCGATGCGCTCGCGGCTGGCGCCGAGCGGTGCGCTGGCGTGGACCTCGCCGCTCGATGTGACGCGTAGGTTAAAGTTCTTGACGCGCTTTTTGGTAACGACGACGGGGATGAGCGTTCCATCCGGTCGGGGTACGGAAATCGTAAATTGCTGCGTCAAATGTGATCCTTCAGATTGGGGACGGGCCGGCATGTCGACCGCTCGGCATGCCGGGCCGCTCAAGGGATGCGAAATTAATTGCGCTCTTAATAGCGCTCGAAGAAGGCGAGCGCGTTGTCGCTGCAGAGCTTCTGCATCACGGTCTTGCCAAAGTGCTTGGAGAGCATGTTCTGGAATTCGGGCATCTTGCTGGCATCAGAGAGGAAGTCGGGTACCTTGGCGCCGTCCCAGTCGCCGCCGAGTGCGATGACATCTTCGCCGCCCAGGTCGAGCCAGTGCTCGATATGTGCCGCCAGCTGGTCGAAGGTGACGTCTGCGGCGGTTTCGTCGGTTGCGTCGTTGGAAAGGAACTCGCTGCAGTAGTTGAGGCCGACGATGCCACCCATGTCGCGAATGGTGCGGAACTGGTCGTCGGTAAGGTTGCGTTTGACGCCGCAAACCGCACGGGAGTTGGAGTGGCTGGCGACGAAGGGACGCGTGGCGTGGGCGACAACCTCGTCAAAGCACTCATCGTTGAGGTGGGAGACATCAAGTACCATGCCGGCGTGCTCCATCTGCGTAAGTGCCTCGATGCCGGCGGCGGTGAGACCGGCGTGGGTGTCGTGGCCGCTCGCGAGCGGTCCCTGCGCGTTCCAGCTGAGTGATGACATGAGTACGCCCAGGCTCTTGAGCACCTCGATCAGCGCGGGGTCCTCGGCAAAGAACGTGGCGTTTTCGATGGTGTGGATGCAGGCGACCTTGCCGTCTTTGAGCGCGGGGCGAATGTCTGCGGCGTTGCGTACGTTGACCATGCGGTCGTGGTTGAGCATTGCTTGGCCGCTCATGTGTGCCATGATCTGCGCCTGGAAGCGCGCGGCGTGGGCGGTGGGAATCTCGTCGGGGACAAATGTGGCGAAGCACTGTGCCCACGGCGTGTTGCCGATCTTTGCGAGCGAGATGGCGCAGGCGTTGCCCTCGATGAGGTCGAAATCTTGCGGATGCGTTTCGTCGCCGGGGAAATAACCGTCGGTGCCGGCGGTAAAGCGCAGGTCGAGATCGAGCGTGGCCCAGCCGATGCGGTCGGCGGTGTCGCAGTGTAGGTCAAATACGGGATATGCCATGGTTCCTCCGGTTGCAGCGTTTCTTTGCAAACTGTCTTTGAATTGTATGACTAGGGTATAGTTAGCGCCATATGTTCACGGCGGCCCGCGTTGTGCGCCGCCCTTATCACGGAGGTTACCATGTCCAACCAGGGCAAGAAGGTCAAGACTCATTATCGCGGCACGCTCGACGATGGTACGCAGTTCGATAGCTCCTACGATCGCGGCGAGCCGCTGGAGTTCACCTGCGGCGCCGGCCAGATGATCAAGGGCTTCGACGCCGCTGTTGTCGACATGCAGGTGGGCGAGAAGAAGACCGTGCACATTCCTGCTGCCGATGCCTACGGCGAGCACAACCCCGAGATGGTTATTACCTTCCCGGCCGTACAGGTTCCCAATATCGAGCAGATCGAGAAGGGCATGAAGCTCTTCCTGTCCACGCCGAGCGGCATGCCCGTCCCCGCCGTGGTCATCGACGTGACGCCCGAGGCCGTGACGCTCGACGCCAACCACGAGTTGGCCGGCAAGGACCTCAACTTTGATATCGAGCTCGTCGAGGTCGAGGGCTAGAGTATGCCTGAACGCTTGGTTTCGACGACATGCTTGGGAAATCTCAACGATCCGTCCTATGAACTCCTGCTTCGCCGGGAGCTGGGCGGTGTCTTTGAGGTTGACGAGCTGCTGCTCGATTGGGACCAGGCTGATGTATGCGCGTTTGTGGGTGTGACGGAGCTGGGGCGCACAGTCGATGTTCGGCTGGATGCTGCCGACGACGGTCGTCTTGCCGATGGTGACGTGCTCGCCATCGACCGTTCGGGCATGGCGCCCGTGGCGGTTGTCGTGCGCCTGCGCAGTGCCGAGGTTTATTTGGTCGAAGTTGACCGCATGGACCCGATTGCGCTCGCGCATGCGTGCTGGGAGATCGGCAACATGCATGCGCCGATTTTCCGAGGCGACTCGGACGAGCATACCGTGCGCATGTATACGCCGGTGCAGCCTGTTTTGGGCCGCATGCTCCGGGGTGTCGAGGGTGTTCGGCTCTCGGTGGTTACCCGTGAACTCGATGCGGCCCGGCGCTTTGAGTCGAGTGCGGCGGAGGTCGTCGTGAGCATGGCTCCCGACTTTACCATCGTAAAAAAGACGCGCGGCTAAGCGCGCGTATGTGTAAGACGGGCTTTGAGGGGCGACCAATCAAGGTCCGTCTTGCTGTTGATAGGAGGCTTTGGGGAAAGCATATGGGTCTTGAGGGAATCAAGCTGATTGCATGCGATTTGGATGGCACGCTGTTGCATCCGGGGGAGCGCGAGCCGCGTTCCGAGGCCTTTGAGCTTATCGATGAGCTGCATCGTCGCGGTATCGTGTTTATGCCGGCGAGTGGCCGTCAATATGCGAGCTTGCGCTACCTGTTTGCCCCGGTGGCCGATGAGCTCGCCTATGTATGCGAAAACGGAGCCCTGGTGATGAGCGAGGGGCGTGCCGTTGTCAAGCGTTCCATGGAACGTAGCCTTGCTATGGATATCGCGAACGCCGTGGTTGCGTATCCCCATGCCGACGTGACCCTTTCGTGTGAGGGGCGCCTCTACACCATGAGCGGCAATGACGCGTTTGTTGACCACCTGCGCTATGAGGTCCACTGCGACGCGGCGGTGGTCGACCGTCCCGAGGACATCGACGAGGACGTCATTAAGATTGCCTTCCAGACGCCCGAGGTGGAGCAGCCGGCGGCCTTGGAGTATTTCGAGCGCCTCTTTAGCGACCGAGTCGATGTCATGACATCGGGAACCGAATGGACGGACTTTATCGGTTTCGGTTCGGGCAAGGGCTCCGCGCTTGCCGATTACGGTCGTGCCCTGGGGATTTCGCCCGATGAGATGATGGCGTTTGGCGACAATGAGAACGATCGCGACATGCTCAACGTCGTGGGCCATCCCTATCTGATGGAGAGCTGCAACCCCACCATGCGCGGCATCAACGACCGCGTCCGCTACGCGCGCACGGTCGAAGAGGAACTGCATCGCCTGCTTGCCGAGTAGATATTTGGGACATGCCTAGAAATCTACTTTTTGCTACAGAGTGCGGAAAGGTGGATTTTAAGGCATGTCCCAAACATTTATCGGCAGTCGGGGCAGAGACCCTCGAAGATGGTGTAGTGCGACGTGACGTGCCAGCCGATTTGCTCGGACGCCTTGGCGTCGAGCTGGGCATCGAAGGAGAGCGGTACATCGATGACGCGGCTGCACGAGGTGCAGATGATATGCGCATGCGGCTCGATCGTGCGATCGAAGCGGCTGCCGCCCGGCGTCTTGATGGAGAGGATCTCGCCAGCGTCGGCCAAGAGATTGAGATTGCGGTAGACCGTACCACGGCTGATTTTGTCATCCTGCGCGCGCACGACGTTGTAGATTTCGTCGGCGGTGGGATGGTTATAGCTTTGGCGCACGGCGTCGAGAACCAGCTTTCGCTGCCTGGTATTCCTTCTTTGCACCGCCATGCGCCTCGCCTCTTTTCTATCAACGGTCGTAGGTAAATGATACCGTATTTAGCACACAATACTAATAACGAGGAATGAAACCGTCTTCATTGGCAAGTGGGGCTCGGGTCTGGGCGTCTACGAGGCGAAAACGCGTTCCCATGCGCTCGTAGGAGGCATGAAGCGCCTCGAGATGAGATAGGATGTTTGCCGGAGCCCCCTGTATCTCCATCTCGACTGAGCCGTCTTCCATGTTACGCACCCAGCCGCTGAGTGCGCGTGCCTGCGCGAGGTTGGTGTTGGTAAAGCGAAAACCGACGCCCTGGACTTGCCCTTCCCAGCGCAGGAAATAGCGCAGGGGAGCGTCTTGAGTGGCCTCGTCGCTTGCGAGCACAGTAAGCCTGCGGCGCAGCTCGAGCTCGACGTTTGATGGTTTTTGAGGCTCTCGACTGCCGCCGGTGACGCTGGAGAAGAACGTATCGAAGAGACCCATCGCTATGCCTGCTTGCCTGCGTCGGCCGGGAAGGTTATGCCGGCCTGCTGGCGCACGGCATCCATGATACGCAGTGAGACGAGCGTGACATCGCGGTAGTGGCCAAGCTCGTGGCGTCCCGCCGGGGTCTCCCAAATCTCTTCCTTAACGTTATCGATGCCGTCGATGGCGGTGATAAAGTCCGCGAGCTCGTATTCCATGGTGTTGCTTGACTTGGGAAGGTCGAGCGCGCGTCCGTTGCCGCCCTGTTCGCGCAGTGCCTCGGTCGCCGATCCGCGTACGACATCGCCGCGATAGTCGATACGGACGTTGCGGGGCGTGGACAGATGGTCAATCTGGATAGTGCCACGCTCGCCTTCGATCTGCGAGGGCAGCAGGTCATTCGTAATTTTGGAGTGCGCGAGCTCGACGGAGATACGGCCACCGCCGTAGCTGGCAAGGATGGAACCGCAGCCATCGATGGGGCCGTGCGTGAGCTGTCGCGTGGTGGGGTCGAGCAGAGTAGTCATGCTCGTAAGGCCGGAGGGCATGCCGAAAATCTCGACCATGGGCTCGACGGTGTAGACGCCAATGTCCATGAGGGAACCCGATGCCATATTGCAGTCGAAGATATTGGTGGCGCGTCCCGCGAGAATCTCGTTGTAGCGCGAGGAATATTTGCCAAAGCGCAATGAGGCGCGGCGGATGGGGGCGATCTCGCCCAGGGCGTCCTCGATGGCGTGGAAGGCGGGATCGTGGAGGGGACGCATGGCCTCGAGGGCCACGACACCTGCTGCCTCGGCAGCGCGGAAGACTTCCAGCGCCTGCGCTTCGGTGGCGCAGAAGGGCTTCTCGACGATGACGTGCTTGCCACCGGCGATGCAGGCAAGGGCCTGCTCGTAGTGAAGTGCGTTGGGGCTGCCGATATAGACGGCGTCGACGTCGGCGGCTGCCGCAAGCTCATCGAGTGAGATAAAGTTTCGCTCGCCATCGCGCTCGGCGGTAAAGGCAGCACCGCGATTGGCATCGCGTGAAAGCGTGCCCACAAACGCGGCTTGGTCGTTGGCGTTGACGACTTGGATAAAGTCGTCGGTGATCATGGATGTGCCGATGGTCGCGATGCGCAGCATACGTCCCCCTTGCGTTGTTTGGTCTACAGGATGAGTGTAGCGCGTGGGGATATAAAGCTGTGCGAAAACGCTATTACAGGTCGCTCTCGTTAAAGCCGGTGTCGATATCGAGGTTACTGCCGTCGGCTGCCGTGGTGGCGAGCTCATCGCAGCGTTCGTTGAGCTCGTGACCGGCGTGACCCTTAACCCAGATGAACTCAACCTTGTGCTTGCTTTTGGCAGTGAGTAGGCGCTCCCACAGGTCGCGGTTCTTGACGGGCTGCTTGTTGGCGGTTTTCCATCCGCGCTTTTTCCAGCCGTCGATCCAGTGCTTGTTAAAGGCGTTGACGACGTACTGCGAATCGGAATGGACCTCGACCTCGCAGGGGCGGTTGAGTGCCTCGAGCGCCACGATAACGGCCATGAGCTCCATGCGGTTGTTGGTGGTCTTGGCGTAACCGCGCGAAAGCTCGGAGGTGAAGGTCTTGCCGGCGGGGTTGGTGTATTTGAGCACGGCGCCGTAGCCGCCGCGTCCCGGATTTGATCGGGCCGAGCCGTCGGTATAGATGATGACCTTCACATGGTTCCTTTCGTTGGGTACGTTTCGTGTGAGTGACCATTGTAGCGCCATGCCCGCCGGGGGCTAGCAATCTACGATTTCTACCCCGTCTTCCGACAGTTAGTTGGCATGGATGATGCGGTTGAGTTCGTCGAGGTATTGCTGCAAGAGGGGAGAGGGCTTGCGCTCGTCGTGCATGATATAGCCTACGCGCATCGTTGGGGCGTCTGCTAACGGGATCGATGCCATACCCCATTGCATTTCATTGGAGAGGACGCCGGTCGACAGGGTGTAACCGTTCGACGTGATAAGTAAGTTAGTAAGTGTTCCGCGGTCCGAGATTCGTATGTTGCGGTCGCAAGGGATATAGCTAAACGGTTCCTCGGCGTAATAGAAGGAATTTGAGGTTCCCTGCTCAAAGCTGTAGCGCGTGTAGGGCGTGAGGTCGGCAAGGGACAGCTGAGGGCGGCGTGCGAGCGGGTGGCGCTCGCTCACGAAGACGTGGACCGTCGCGTCGAATAGGGGATGGAAGCTTGCACGGGCATCGGCGAAGGCCTTTTGCAGAACGCGGGCGTTAAAGTCATCCAGATACAGAATGCCGATATCGCTGCGAAACGCACGGACGTCATCGATGATCTGCGATGTGGTGGTCTCGCGCATGATGAACTCGAACTTGCTGTCGCGGCAGCGCTCGACCACGTTGACAAAGGCCTCGACCGAAAAGGCGTAGTGCTGGGCGGAAATGGCGAGGCGGGCTTGCGGGGTACCGCCGTCCTCGTAGCGCGCCTCGAGCATGTCGGCCTGCTCTACGACCTGGCGCGCATAGCCCAAAAGCTCGGTGCCGTCGTTGGTGAGCGTGACGCCGCGGCTGGAGCGCGTAAAGATCTCCAGATGGAGCTCCTGTTCCAGGCTTTTGACGGCATTGGAGATATTGGACTGTGCCGTATAGAGGCGCTGAGCTGCGGCGTTGATTGAACCGGACTCTGCCACGGCGATCAAAAAACGAAGCTGCTGAAGGGTCATCGACGCCCATCCTTTCGAGTGTTATCTACAAAACCGATAACAGGTTAGCGCTTTTAAGTGATTGACCCGGGGAGACGATGCTCGTACTATTCAAAACACACAAAGGCGGTAGGTAATTAAGCCGACCACAGAACCGGGATGTCAAAAGGAGGACCGCATATGAATTGCTTACCAAGACGAATGCCGGGCTCCTGTTTGCGCCCGTCGGCGTGATCAGGAGACAGCGACTTACTTCTCTCTTTTTATTTACTTTTGTTCGATCAAGGAGATCATCATGAGCCAGTTCATCAACAACCCCGAGCACACCTTTGGTTTCGATACCCTGCAGCTGCACGTTGGCCAGGAGAGCGCTGATCCCGCATCCGACTCCCGCGCCGTGCCTATCTACCAGACCACGAGCTATGTGTTCCGCAACTCCCAGCACGCCGCCGACCGCTTTGGTCTTGCCGATGCTGGTAACATCTACGGCCGTCTGACCAACTCCACCCAGGGCGTCTTCGAGGACCGTATCGCCGCACTCGAGGGCGGCGCGGCAGGTCTCGCCGTCGCCTCCGGTGCTGCTGCCATCACCTATACCCTGCAGGCTCTTGCCCAGGCCGGCGACCATGTGGTGGCCCAGAAGACTATCTACGGCGGTTCCTACAACCTGCTGGAGCATACGCTCTCACAGTTTGGCGTCGAGACCACCTTTGTCGACGCCCATAACCTGGGCGAGGTCGAGGGTGCCATCAAGGACAACACCACGGTCGTCTATCTCGAGACGCTCGGCAACCCCAACTCCGATATCCCCAACATCGACGCCATCTCCGAGATTGCCAAGAAGCATGGTCTTCCGGTCGTCGTCGATAACACCTTCGGCACCCCGTATCTGTTCCGTCCGCTGGAGCACGGCGCCAACATCGTCGTTCACTCTGCAACCAAGTTCATTGGCGGCCACGGCACCTCGCTGGGCGGCGTGATTGTCGACGGCGGCAACTTTGACTGGAAGGCGAGCGGCAAGTACGCCCAGATCGCTGAGCCCAACCCCTCCTACCATGGTGTTTCGTTTGCCGAGGCTGCCGGTCCCACCGCCTTCGCAACCTATGTCCGCGCTATCCTGCTGCGTGACGAGGGCGCCTGCATCAGCCCGTTCAACGCCTGGGTCCTGCTCCAGGGCACCGAGACTCTGTCGCTGCGCGTCGACCGTCATGTCGAGAACACCAAGAAGGTCGTTGAGTTCCTGGCTGGCGACAGCCACGTCGCCAAGGTGAATCACCCGAGCCTGCCTGAGCACCCCGATCACGAGCTCTATCAGAAGTACTTCCCCCGTGGCGGTGCTTCGATCTTTACCTTTGAGATTAAGGGTGGCCAGGAGGCTGCATGGAAGTTCATCGATCATCTGCAGGTGTTCTCGCTGCTCGCCAACGTGGCCGACGTCAAGTCGCTCGTCGTGCACCCGGCTACCACCACGCACTCCCAGCTCTCTGCCGAGGAGCTCGCCGAGCAGAACATCACGCCCTCCACGATCCGTCTTTCCATCGGTACCGAGAACGCCGAGGATATCATTTGGGATCTGAAGCAGGCCTTTGCCGCGCTGGACGAGTAAGGCGACTTGTGCAAGGACCCCTTGCGACTCGATAGGTATAACTGCATAAAATGCCTGCTCAAGGCGCCTGTGCGAACAATGGTTGCACAGGCGTCGTTTTTGCATAGAGAGGGTGCAAAAACAGGGTTTTTGACACGCTTTATGCAATCGAGATGTGGAAAACTCCTGTTGAGAGGATGTGAGTTTTACGCAATTGACGTGCGCCTTTTGAGTAAAACCGCAGGTCGCGATTTGCTCGGGGTACTATGCAGCGCGATTAAATCACACGCAGCTCAAACGCAGCAAAAACGCACTACGGAGGTTTCCAGCTACATGAGGATCGATTCACGAAAACCGAAAGCCGCCGCCCTTTCCGCCGCTCTGACCGTGGCACTTTTGGCGGGCGCCGGCGCAACTGATGCCCACGCGGCAACACTATCCGATACGGTCGGATCTGCGCCGTCCGAGGCGACGCTGGTGCAGCCCGTCGACTACCGCGGCGACGGTTATGGCTCTATGCAGGAGTGGAACGCCTCGATGGGGGCAAAGCGCGATTCCCTGGAGATGCGCGCTCAGATCATTATGAATATGTATGGCGACTATGCTACCGATGACGAGCGCGCTGTGTTGCAGGGTTGCATCGACGGTGCGGGTAGCCTGTTGACGATGGGGGAAGTCGACGCCAAGTCGACCGAGCTCGACGAGCTTCGCTCCACGCTTGAGGATGCCAAGCGCGAGGCGCTCGAGGCTGCCGCAGCCGAAGCCGAGGCCGCTGAGGCCGTTCAGGCTTCGTATTACAACGCCGGCTCCGGCTCGTCTTATACGTCTGCTGCGTATTACGCGAACGGCTCGGGTCTGACGCGCTCGAGCGGCGTCAATAACTATAACGGCCGCCGCGAGACTTATTACAGCAGCAACGTGTTGTATCACCACCGCACGGGCGAGTGGACGCAGGATTCCGAGGGCTTTTGGCGCGATTCCGATGGTTACTACGTCGTTGCCGCGGGCGATAAGGCCCAAGGCTCTACGTTTACCGGTTCCAAGGGCGAGTGCAAGGTCTATGACTCCGGCTGCGCTGCCGGAACCACCGACTACTACACTGGCTGGTAATTTTTCTGCAACACGGATATTTGGCGGATGGGCGTCTTTACCGAGCTTTAGGGCAACGTAAGGACGCCCGTTTTTTGTGCGTGCTTGAGTTAACAGAGCGCTTACCGTGGCAGTACGCCGCGCATATGGGCGCGGGGCACACTAAGTCATGAGAAGCAAGGTCTTTCCCGTGGAGGAAGTGGTCTTATGAACGCTCGAGATATCGCTATTGCCGCCGTCGCACTTGCACTTGGTTGTCTTGGTCCTACGGCCGCGCTTGTCGCGGGCATGCAGGGCTTGTGCGGAGCTGCTCCTATCGTTGTGGGGGCCCTGATTGCTGTCGCTGCGCTGGGAAGCGCCGGTGTCGTCCTTTGCCGTGATGATGAGGATGGTGTGCGGGGCTCGCAACTCTAACAGCTGCGAAGCTGGTTTTAGCTATAGATGAAGAAGGAAACCGCCACAAGGGGAGTGTCCCTTGCGGCGGCTTTGCTGTTGAGTCTGTTGACGTGGTGAGTCGGGCGCTACCAGCTTGCCTCGATATCGCGAATGCGCTGATAGAGCCATTCGTTCTGCGGTGCCTGGATATCGTGCTTGGCCGCCAGACGGCAGATGGTGCCGGCGAACTCCTCGACCTCGGTTTTGCGCCGCGCGACGCGGTCTTGCGCCATCGAGGGCATGCCGGCGGGATCGATTCCTTCGATGAGGTGCACCATCTGCGTCAGGTCTGCCTCGGTCAGCTCAACACCCTCGGCGTTGGCGACCGCAAGCGTTTCGCGCATGGCGGAAACAAGGCAGCGACGCTGCTCGGAGCCCGGCTCCGTGGCACTTCCGTACGTGCCGCCGTAGGCCATGCAGGTCTGGTTATGCCGTCGTTGAGCATGAGTTTGGCCCACATGCGGTGCGCAATGTCGCTCTCGACGGTGTGTGCGATGCCGCAGCGCGTGTAGAGCTCGTCGATTGCGGTGATGGCTGCGGGATCCGTACCGGCCGCCGCGCCAAAGCGGATTTCGCCCGTGTTGGTAAAGGTGAGCTCTCCGTTGAGAAACACAGCGTCCATGCCCTGGCAAATACCAAGAACGGTATGCTCCCAGCCAAAGCGCTCGGCAATCTTTTGCTCGCTCGTGATGCCGTTGCACAGCGAGGCGATGAGCGTATTGGGTCCCACGACGCGCTCCATAGTCTTGAGTGCTTGGTCGAGACCGGTGGTCTTGACCGTCAGGATGACCAGATCGGCGGGCGTTGCCTTGCTGGCGCGGACGGACTTGAGCGCACAGGGCTTGCCGTTGACGGTGAGCGCATCGTTTGCGTGACGCTCAAAACGGGCGTCATCCATAACGTATTCGACGGCGTCATTGCCGAGGGCCTTGGCAATCATGCTGCCGTAGAGCAGGCCGACGCCGCCCTTGCCGATAAAGGCGATCTTGTTGATCTGCATGCGAATCATCTCCCCATATAAAAGGCGCCCGCGTAAGGGGCGCCTGATGGATTGTATGCCGCCGGGGCGTTTGGTGAGCGCGCGGGGCTGCTGTTATGAAAAAGAAACTATTGCGCTGTGCGCTTATGCCGCGGGGCAGACCGCAAAAACGCGCGCGGGGTATCCGACGCCATCGCGGACCTTGGGGAAGGTGCAGAAGATGACAGCGCCCGTGGCGGGAAGCTCGTCTAGATGGTCCATGACCTCGATCTGGTAACGGTCGACCGAGAGGATGTACTGCTCGCCGGGGTAGGGGTAGGCGTCCTCACGTGTGGTCACGGACGCGGGGTCGGTGTCTGCCGGCTCGTGGCCGATGGCGCCGATGTTGCGCTCTTCAACGAGCCACTTGATGGCGTCGAGGTCCCAGCCGGGGTAGTGGGGCTGGCCGTCCTCGTCCTTGTTCTCGAGATTGGCGAGTTTGGACCAGTCGGAGCGGAAGGCGACAAAAGCGTCTTTGGGAATGCGACCGTGCTCATCCTCCCATGCTTTGAGGTCCTCGACGGTCAGGACGAAATCGGGGTTTGCGGCGCACTCCTCGTGCTTGTCGATTACGCAGAGCGGATGCATAAACTCGATAGGTTTAATCTCGCCAAGGGAACGGCCATCGACATGGAAGTGGCGCGGTGCGTCGACGTGGGTGCCGTACTGCGAGGCGACCGAATACTGGAAGCAACGCATGGGCGCGAGCATGTCTTCGGACGTGCCGGGCAGGTAGTCGAAGAGCTTGGTGGACTCAAACGGCTTAAAGCCAAACCAGTGCGGGGTGTCGCACGAGAGCGTATGGGTGAGGTCGACCCAGCGATAATCGGTGCTTTTGAGCTGGGAGGCGAGGTTCCAAAGGTCGAGCGCGGGCATGGGCTACTCCTTTCATCGGGCTTTTTGCTGATGTTAAAGCGGTGCCGTGACGGCCTGATTTCTGCTGCGTTACGATACGTTCTCGATTGCGATTCCGATGTGTTTCGATGACGTGACAGGTTTGTTTCGCCTTATCAGGGCTTCGATGGGAGAGGAGGGTCTGTGCAATACCGCGTTGACCCCAAAAGTGGTAACCGAATATCTGCTCTCGGTCTGGGCTGCATGAGGTTCCCCGGTGCGCCGGGCCATCCGGACGCGAAGACGGCCGACGCCATCATCTCCCGTGCGGTGGAGCAGGGGATTAACTACCTGGACACGGCCTATCTCTATCCCGGCAACGAGGCTTGCGTGGGCGCTTCGCTTGAGCGCCTAGGCCTACGCGACCAGATTTTGCTCGCGACCAAGTTGCCGCACGCTTCGTGCAAATGTGCGGAGGATTTCGACCGCTTTTTTGACGAGCAGCTGCGCCGTTTGCGGACTGACCATATCGACTACTACCTCATGCACAACATCACCTCGCCCGCGCAGTGGGAGCGCGTGGTGGCGTTGGGTATCGAGGACTGGATTGCACGCCAAAAGGCCGCGGGGCGTATTCGCCAGATAGGTTTTTCGTACCACGGCAGCGCCGCGGACTTCCTCACGATGCTTGACGTGTATGACTGGGACTTTTGCCAGATCCAGTACAACTACGCTGGAGAGCGCTACCAAGCGGGGACGGCAGGACTCATGGCGGCTGCGGAGCGCGGGCTTGCGGTGTTTGTGATGGAGCCGCTGCTGGGCGGTCGTCTAGCGGGTAAACTGCCGCCGCGGGCAGGCGCTGTGCTCGATGGCGCCCGTGACCCGTATCTGCGCACTCCTGCCGCCTGGGGGCTTTCGTGGGTGTGGAACCATCCTCAGGTGACGATGCTGCTTTCGGGTATGACTGATACCGCGCAAGTGGATGAGAACGCGGCGTTGGCCGATCGGGCCCTGCCGGATTCGATGACGGCTGCTCAGCTCGATGCCATCGCACGCGTGCTGAGAGAGTTTGAAAAATCGAATCGCGTGCCCTGCACGGGATGCGGCTATTGCATGCCGTGTCCTAAAGGCGTCAATATCCCTGGGTGTTTTGCCGCCTACAACGCAAGCTATGCGCACAGCTGGTTTACGGGTCTATCGCAGTACTTTACGGCGAGCGCGGTGCGGACGAACGAGCCCAAGCTGGTGAGCAATTGCGTCAAATGCGGCAAATGCGCACGTCACTGCCCGCAGCACATCGATATCCCTGAGCGTCTCGACGATGTGCGCCGACGTTTCCAGCCTGGCCCCGTAACGGCCGCGCTTAAAGCCTTTTGCAAAACGCGTTCCTGATGCCCCTTTTATAAGTTGCGGTGGAATAGTTCCTGTTTGCGGCAGAATAGGGCATCGACAGGAACTATTTCACCGCAACTGATGAGGGGGAGTTGGAGATGCTGACGATCGGGTGTCATCTTTCGACGACGAAGGGCTATCGGGCGATGGGGGAGACGGCGCTATCCATTGGCGCCAATACCTTTGCGTTCTTTACGCGCAACCCGCGCGGTGGCAAGGCGAAAGACCTTGACATGGATGACGTGGCGGCTCTGCGCGAGCTTATGGCGCAAAACGACTTTGGACCGCTGGTGGCGCATGCCCCGTATACCTACAACCCCTGTTCTGCCAAAGAGCGGGCGCGCGAGTTTGCCTTGGAGGCAATGGCCGAGGACTTGCAGCGTCTGGAAGCACTGCCCGGCAACTACTACAACTTCCATCCCGGTGCGCATGTGGGACAGGGCTCCGACGTCGGCATTCAGATGATTGTCGACACCCTGTGTCAGGTGATGTTTGAGGGCCAGCAGACGACGGTGCTGCTCGAGACCATGGCCGGCAAGGGCACCGAGGTGGGCCGCAACTTTGAGGAGCTGGCGCTCATCATCCAGGGCGTTGCCGACAAACGCCCCGAGCTGTCGGTCAAGTTGGGCGTTTGCCTAGACACCTGCCATGTGAGCGATGCCGGCTACGACATCATCCATGATCTGGACGGCGTACTCGACGAGTTCGACCGCGTGGTGGGTATCGACCGCTTGCGTGCCGTACACATCAACGATTCGAAGAACCCCTGTGGCGCCCATAAAGATCGTCACGAGTGCATCGGTAAGGGCTACCTTGGTAGCGAGGAGCTTGGCGGCGGTATGCAGGTTATGCAGAATATTGTATCGAATGACCGTCTGCGTGCGTTGCCTTTCATTTTGGAGACACCGAACGAACTTGCAGGTTATGCGGCTGAAATTAAACTCTTAAGGTCATTGCAGCAGTAATAAACAGTCACAAAGTGGGTATTTCATTCACGTTATGGGTTTGTTTCAATCAGTTTTCTCATTGCAGATTCCTACAAGCGGGTGCATAATAACCCTCAGTTTTTGCAGACCTCTGAATCAAACGAGGTCACCGGAAGGAGACTGATTATGAAGCTGAAGAAGCTTGGCGCATTTGCCGCCACGGGTGCTATGGCGCTCGCCCTTGCTCTGACGGGCTGCGGTTCGTCCAACGCCACCTCTGGTTCTGATGCCGGTTCCAGCAGCTCTGACGACGCTAAGGTCGAGAAGGTCGACGGCTCTAAGGAGTACGCGCTCGTCAAGGACGGTACGCTCACCGTCGGCACCTCTGCCGAGTACGCGCCGTTTGAGTACAAGGATGACAACGGCGACTACCAGGGCTTTGACCTTGAGCTTATCAAGGCTATCGGCGACAAGCTGGGCCTGGATGTCGAGTACGTCAACAACGACTTCGACACGCTCGTCCCCGGCGTTGCTTCGGGCGCCAAGTACGACGTCGCCATCGCGGCTATCACTGACACGCCCGAGCGTGAGAAGGAAGTCACTTTCTCCGATTCCTACTACATGGACGATCAGGCTATCGTGACCAAGGTCGATAACACCGACATCACGGCCGACAACTACAGCGAGAAGCTCAACAACGCCGACGCTACCATCATCGTCCAGTCTGGATCGACCGCCGAGGCCTTTGCCCAGGAGAACTTCCCTAAGGCCAAGATCGTCCCCTACAAGGACGCCACCGAGTGCTTCAGCGCCCTGCAGTCCGATAAGGGCGATGCCGTAGTCACCAACCGCTCCGTTGCTAGCCAGCTGACCGCCGAGCAGTTCAACACCTGCCAGACCATCAAGCAGGTCAGCACCGGCGAGGAGTACGCCATCGCCATCAACCAGGGCAACACCAAGCTCAAGGACGACATCAACCAGGCCATCAAGGATCTGACCGACGACGGTACCGTTGACGCCCTCATGGCTAAGTACAACATCAAGTAAAATAGTCACTTGATTGCGCGCGGGCCCTTTCCGTTTTGCGGAGAGGGCCTTTGCGCTTCTCTTGGCGGAGAGCATTTCCGTCTCGTTTTGCCGGCAACTTCTACGATAGGAGCCACCTTGTCTCGACTGAACAAAGGGGCTGCGGAGCAGCGTTTTCCACTGCCCGCCTTGCTCCAAAAGCTAGCCTGCGCCATGGCCGTGGCGCTCGCGCTGGTGTGCGTGGGGGCATATGCGCCCACGACCGCCCAGGCGCTTGGGACCGCAAAGATTACCGCCCGACCCAACACCGGTTCGGGCAGCGCTGTGGTCGGCGGCACCGAGACGCGCATTACCTGGGAAGTTCAGGCCGATGCCGACGAGGAGCTGAGCGGTCTTTCTCTGACGTTTGTCGACGGCACAACGTTTGGTACCGATGACACGCGATTGACGATGCTCTCGGGCGAGGACCTCATGGATCGTACGCCCATGAAGCCCACGTGCAAGGCTGACGGCCAGACGCTCAAGATTGACTTTGGCGAGACGGCGCCTGCCGGCGGCTTTTTCCGTGTCGAGGTTTACGGCGTGACGTTCCCCGTCGAGGGCGGCGATGAGGCCTTTAGCGGAACCTATACGCTCGCCGACGGTTCGACCAAGAAGATTTCCAAGATTCCTTCCGTCGAGATTAAGGGCGTGACGGCGTTCGATAACTTCCTGGCCGACCTTAAGGAACAGCCGTGGGTCGAGGCATGGAATTCCAACATGTTCCTTCGCCTGTTCCTGAACCCGGTCATTTTGGTCCAGAGCCTGCCGATCGTCTTCAAGGGCTTCCTTATGTCGCTCTCGATCGTGCTCGTGGCGTTTCCGCTGGCGATCCCCTTTGGCTTTGCCCTGTCGCTTATGCGCATATCCAAATCGCGCATCCTGCGTTGCCTTGCCGGCATCTACGTGAATGTCATCCGCGGTACGCCGGCGTTCCTGCAGATCTATATTGCATTCTTTGGCCTGCCGCTTGCCGGCGTCAAGGTGGACGACTATGTCTTGGGCGTTATCGTCATGGCCATGAACTCGTCTGCGTATCTGTGCGAGATTTTCCGTGCCGGTATTCAATCGATCCCCAAGGGCCAGAACGAGGCCGCTCGTTCGCTGGGTATGAATGCCTTCCAGACGCTGCTCTACGTTATGATTCCGCAGACGTTCCGCAATGTCCTGCCTACGCTGACCAGCGAGTTTATCCTGCTCTACAAGGATACGTCGCTGCTCGCCGCCGTGGGCGTGGTCGAGATCGTCATGAACGCCCGCACCATCGTGGCAACGACGGGCTCCATTACGCCGTATGTGGTTGCCGCCCTGTTCTATCTGGTCATTACCCTGCCGCTTGCGCGCTTGGTGAGCGGTCTTGAGGCGAGGCTGCTGGGTACGGCCGAAACCAAAAAGAAGCGTCCCACCAAGAGCGCCGGACAGGTTGTCGCGACGCCCGCCGACCATATCGCTGGTCTGTAAGGAGGTTCTATTATGAGCGAAACCAATAACTCGAACGAGGTCGTCGTCAGCATCAAGAATCTCCAGAAGGCCTTTGGCGATAACGTGGTCCTGCGCGACATCGACCTTGATGTGCACAAGGGCGAGGTCGTCGTAGTCCTGGGCCCTTCGGGTTCGGGCAAGTCGACGATGCTTCGCTGCATTAACCGTCTTGAGCATCCCACGAGTGGCTCGATTGTCGTTGAGGGCGTGGATGTGTGCGCCAAGGGCGTTGACCTCAATAAGGTGCGTACGCACTTGGGCATGGTGTTTCAGCAGTTCAACTTGTTCCCGCACCTGTCGGTCAAAAAGAACGTCATGCTTGCGCAGCAAAAGGTGCTCAAGCGCAGCAAGGAAGAGGCCGAGAAGATTGCCATCGAGGAGCTGACCAAGGTCGGCCTGGCCGAGCGCATCGATTTTATGCCGAGTCAGCTTTCGGGCGGTCAGCAGCAGCGCGTGGCCATCGCCCGCGCCCTGTCGATGAATCCGCACGTGATGCTCTTTGACGAGGCCACGTCGGCGCTCGATCCTGAGCTTGTCCGCGATGTATTGGGCGTCATGCGCGATCTTGCGCATGACGGTATGACCATGATCGTGGTGACGCACGAGATGGGCTTTGCCCGCGACGTCGCCGACCGCGTCGTCTTTATGGACGGTGGCGTTATCGTGGAAGAGGGTACGCCGAGTGAGGTCTTCGACCATCCCAAGAGCGAGCGCACCAAGGCGTTCTTGGGCAACATCTCGTAGCCGATTGATGTAACTGCCGTTATAAAAGAGCGGGGGCTGGACTTGAATTGAACTGCACCCCAAAACTTGGACGGCTTAAATAAGAACTACGCCGCAAGGGGCTGGTTCCGGAACTCCTCCGGGGTCAGCCCCTTCAGTTTAACCTGCCTTCGCCTCGTGTTCCAATGGACCACGAAGTCGTCGAGGTCCGCCTTGAAGGACTCGAAGTCCGGCCACGTCCTTCCACGGAAGAACTCGTCCTTGATGTGGCCGAAGACCTGCTCGGTGGCGCCGTTGTCGATGCAGTTGCCCTTTCTGGACATGCTCTGGACGATCCCGGCGTCCCTCAGCCTCCCGCACCATGCGGCGTGCTGGTACTGCCAGCCCATGTCGCTGTGAAGCACCGGCGTCGCGCCCTCGGGCATCTTCGCCAGCAGCCGGTCGAGCAGCTCGGCCTGCTGCGCCATGTCCGGGCTGGTCGACGTCGACCACGCGACTATCTCCTTGCTGCCGAAGTCGTACACCGGCGCGAAGTAGGCCTTGCCCCAGGGCTGCTTGAACTCGGTGACGTCGGTGCCCATCTTCTGCCACGGCCCGTCGGCGGCGAAGTCGCGCCCGATGACGTTCTCGAACGTCTCGCCCACGACGCCCCTGTACGAGTTGTACCTATGGTAGTCGGTCTCGCGGCGGATGCCGCAGCGGACCCCCATCTCCCGCATCATCTTGAGCACGGTCTTGTAGGCTATGCGCGCGCCCAGCTCGGCGCGCAGGCACATGGCGACCTGGCGGTGGCCGCACCCGTTGGCCGTGCGCGAGAAGATCTCCGCCACCGCGTCCCGCAGCTCCGGGCGCGTCGGCCTGGCCGGGTGCGACAGCGCGTAGTAGTAGCTGGACCGGGCCATGCCGGCGCACTCCAGCAGGCGCCCCAGCTCGTATCCCTCCGCGCGCAGGGCGCTCACGGCCTCGACCTTCGCCCTGGTCAGAGCCCGTCCCTCTCGACCAGGGCACGCAATTTTTTTAGGTAGGCCACCTCGGTCTCGAGCCTTCGGCAGCGCTCCTCGAGCTCCTGCTCCCGGGTGCGCTCGCGCGCCCTGGGGCCGGACCCCTTCGGCCTGCCCCTGGGCTTGGGCCTGAGCGCCTCGGCGCCGCCCTCGCGGTAGAGCGCGCACCATCTCTTGAGTGGTGCCAAGGACATGACCCCGAACGCCTTCATGGCGTCCCGCTTGGCCATGCCGCCGTCGACCACGGCCGAGGCGGCGGCGACCTTCTGCTCGTATGTGTACCTGGTCTGCTTGCCGTCCATGGATAGCAGCACCTCGCTTCCGAACGACCGGTATACGTAGAGCCATTGTCTCACGGTGTTGCGCGGGACCGACAGCGCCTTCGCCGCCGACTCGAAGCCGTGCCCTCGCTCGAAGAGCCCGATCGCCGCCTTCCTGGCCTCGATGTCGTGTTTCACTCTCAAGTCGACACGCATAAAAAGCCTCCCATTTCTCGTGTCCAAGAAATGGGAGGCAGTTCAAATCCAGCCCCCGCTCTTTTGTAGGGACGGGGATGCGCTTTGATGCAGGCTCTTTTGGATGCCCTGGGTTCGTTACACGAGCTCGGCTCCGAGGGCCTTGCAAGCGGTCTCGCCCTCGTCGTCGGGCGCATCGTAGCAGATGACGGAATCGACGACGTTGACGCCCGCCTCGTCGGCGTCCGCCTTCCAGTTGTCCATCCATTCGCCCTCGGCCCACGAATAAGAGCCAAAGAGGACAACCTTCTTGTCGCCGAGGGTCTCCTTGACCTCATCCCACATGGGCTGGAACTCATCGTATTCAAGCTCCTCGGAACCCATGGCGGGGCAGCCGAAGGCGAAGGCATCATATTCGGCGGCCTTGTCGGCAGAGAAGTCGGCGCAGGAGATGACCTCTGCCTCGGCGCCGGCACCGGTTGCGCCCTCGGCAACGAAGTTTGCCATGGCCTCGGTGTTGCCTGTACCGCTCCAGTAGACGACTGCGATCTTGCTCATATGTCTTCCTTTCGGTTGTGCGGCGTGCGGCCGCGTTTTGTATGCTCTATCGGGTTGCCTGGACAAGTTGTCCCAGAGTGCAGCCCTGTTGATAGATGTAGGTAAGGTATTGCGTGCATGCGCGATAGGAATCGAAGGTCGTGAGCGCCTGCTCAACGTTTGTGTATACCTTCCATGCGCCAAAGACCTTATAGTTTTCGCCGTGCTGGACGATAAACTGATGGACATCTTCGTAGGGATAGCCCAAAAAATAGCCAATTTCGTGGGGGAACTCGCACATGCACCCCGTATCGCAGTGCCTATTTCGCGCGAGCGCGCAGACGCTGCCGTCATAGGCGCTCTCTGCGGCATTGCTGCTTGCCAGCGTGATGCGCGCGGCGAGATGCACCAGGGACGCGGGCAGGTTGTGGACATCGTAACCTTCGGCGGCAAGCACCGTCGTGGCGCGGGGGTCGGAGAGATATCGCATGAGGTCTGCAGGGCGGTACACATAGATGAGCGCTCCGCAGGGCCGCCAGACCAAAACGCTCATATGGATCCCGAGTGGCTGGAGCTCGCGGTTGCATTGGGCTATGACGGCGAGCAGGCGAGAGCGTCGCTCTTCGATATGGGTGGCGCTGGGTTTTCCGTTTTGGTTGGCGTAAACGCCGGGATAGGTAAAGAGCGAAGCCGGCTTGATACCTGCGAGCGTAGGGGAGCAGTTGCGCACGACAGCCGTTTGGTATGTTGGGATGTCAATGGTTCGAGTCACGATGCCCCTTTCGGGTCCTCAGTCGTTAGCCTAGGAAAACTTATACACGAAAGTAAGCCATGGTCAACAAAAAAGTTTGAAGAGGGAAACTAATTGACCGAACAGACATGTTTTTGAGTTAAGATGGGGACACCCCATGGGGGTATCTAGATAGGGCTACTTGAAAGGGGAACGCATGAGTGACTTGCTCAACCCTGCGAATCTCATCGTGCTGGCCGTCATTGCCGTCGGCATGTTTTTTGGACTGCGCCGCATTGCCGCTTCGACACACGGGAAGAGTTGTTGCAGCGATGGTGCGAGCGGCAAGAAGGCCAAAAAGGTTGTTGTGGTGGATACCGATGCGTCACACTATCCCTATAGCGATGAGCTGCTCATCGGCGGCATGAGCTGTGACGGCTGCGCTCAGAACGTGGCCAATGCCCTCAATGCACTGGATGGCGTGTGGGCAACGGTGACGTATGCGGACCACACGGCACGCGTGCGCTCTAAGCAGCCGGTTGATCGTGATGTCCTCGAGGCGGCCGTGAAAGACGCGGGCTACTACGTCATGACGCTGTAAGCGTCGCTCTGGATGCGCTTCCTTGGCTAGGCTCGTCCGCGCAGCTCAATGTCCTGGATGTCATCGAAATCGATGGCGATATCCTTGAGCTTGAGCAGTTTAAAGGCGGGCAGTACCTCGTCGAGGATTCCGGTGCGAGCGCGATAGCCGTACGTATCGTAATAGGTGACGCGCACCAAATCGCCACGTTTGAGACCCTCGAGTTTTTTAGAAAGCACGAGGGCTTTTTCTTCTGTGAGCTCACGTTTTGACTCGACGGTGATTTCCTGCTTGCGCACGAGTTCGTAGTATCCCGTGAGGGCGGCAAAGGGCATAAACTGTGCGGCGCGGTTGGCGCGCACGGCACCGTTGGCAGTGAGGTTGGGGTCGGCGGCGCGGCGTCTGCCCTCGGGGTCCGCCAGGCGCTCGAAGGCGGTCGGCGGGCGCACGGGCTGTTGTTTGGGTTTAGGCACGGTGTCCTCCAACTTGTTCGTTGCGTTCGCGCGCGGTGGCGCCGGCGGTAAAGCTCAATCCCTTGACGAGCGCGTTCTTGCCGTACTTGCCTTTCACGGCCAGGACGGCGCGCGCCAGGTCGCGTTCGCGCTCATCGGCCTCGATATCGCTGAACAGATCGATGGTGGCAAATTCCTCGGGCATGAGGTTGCCAAATCCCAGGTTGATGCGCTTGACCGGTCGTTTGGGATCGACAGTCTGCGCCCAGAGCTCATCGAAATAGCCCATGATCTTCTTAAACGAATTGGTGCGCTCGGGCAGCTTTCGCGAGGCGTTAGAGTGCGCAAAGAGTGCGGCATAGCCACCGCGCGGTTTGCCGCCATGCTCTCCCACAAAGATGCCATCGATTGCCTGCGCTTCGCGCACCAGGCGACGCCGTTCGTCATCGCGCTGGACGGGCTTGGGCGCACGGGGCGCGAGCTCGGGGCCGGCGGTTGCGGTGGGTTCGATACTCGATGTGCTCGAGCGCAGGTGCCCGCATCCGTCCACATACTGCGCTGTACCGCTGGCGTCGAGGCGGCGTATGTCGGCGCGTTCGCTCGCGTAGCCCACAAAGAGCGAGATGCTGTCACAGACCACGTGCTTATCGACCAAGTCTAAAACGGCGTTGTCGACCATCTCGCGCAAGACGGTATAGGCCTGTTCGTAGGCATAACCCTTCGAGAGCACCTGTCCTGTGGTGGTCGAAGTTGCTTGCGGGCGATAGGCTTGGATATCGGCGATGGTTGTCGACTCGCGCCCGAAGGCATGGTCGATGAGATATTCGGCATTGACGCCGAGCTCGTCGTAAAGCAGGTTTTCGTCGAGCGCCGCGACGCCCATCAGATCGTAGACGCCGTATTTCTCGAGGCGGGCTGCCACGCCGGGACCGATGCCCCAGATATCGGTGATGGGACGATGGGGCCAGATCTCCTTGCGAAAGGTCTCGTCGTCGAGTATGCCGATGCGGCTGGGTACGTGCTTGGCGGTAATGTCGAGCGCTACCTTGGCCTGGAATAGGTTGGGGCCGATGCCGACCGTCGCCGTGATGCCGGTGCGCGCGAGGACCTCGTCGCGCAGCGTGCAGGCGAACCCTTCCGCATCTGTGTGATAGAGGTCCAGATAGGGCGTCACGTCGATAAAGCACTCATCGATGGAGTAGACGTGCACGTCCTGGGGGCTGACGTATTCCAGATAGATACCGTAGATTTTCGCCGACACCTCCATGTAATGCTGCATGCGCGGTACGGCCGTGATGTAGTCGATGTCATCGGGAATTTCGAACAGACGGCAGCGATTGTGTATCCCGAGGTCCTTCATGGCCTGTGTGATGGCGAGGCAGATGGTCGTGCGCCCGCGCGATTCGTCGGCAACGACCAGGTTGGTGGTGAGCGGATCGAGCCCACGGTCGACGCACTCGACGCTGGCATAAAACGTCTTGAGGTCGATGCAGATATAGGTGTGCTGCTCGTGCGCCATCCGTGTCCTTTCATCAAACACATGTTCTTATCGAATATCTGTTCGATAATACCCGCTTGCGCGGACACCGTCAAAACCTGTCCCTATTTGGCAGGTATGGTCGTGCGGCTGCATCGGGTTTTTAACGCAGCCCTAAAGAGCGCGAAACAGCTCGGAAAAGCTCGCTTCGTAGCATGAGGCTAACGATTGATGCCACCATAAAGCACGGAAGGGTTGTGGGGATAATGGTTAACTATGGGTTTGGTATGCCGACGCGCTTGGTTGCGGATGGGGACGTGGCTCGCTGGTGCGGGCGATTGGTTGCCCACTATGGCGGCACCAAGACACTGGTCGTGCTGGGAGGCGACAAGCACACGCGTGATGAGCTCGTTTCGGCGGCGCTGGGCTCGCTCGATCGCGCCCTGCTCGAACGCGTGCTCTTTCGTTGCGGCTTGGTCGGGGGCGACGGGGGAGACGATTTGGTCGATGAGGCCGTAGCCCTGGCGACCGATGAGGGCGTGGACTTTGTCCTGGCGATCGGCGATGCCGATACGGCGGGCTTTGCGCGCGAACTCGCTCGTCGCATGGCCGTGCTCGATGCCGGCGAGGACGGCTTTGTTCCCTACGGATGCATCGTCTCCGAGGGAAAAGTGCCCGCCGTTGTGGGTGCCGGCGAGGTTCCCGTTTTCGCCATCATCGCTCCCGAACTGCTGGAGGGTATCGGCTCGCCCTTGCGCGAGCTGCTCGGCAGTGTGTGCGCCGCGGCCTAATATTTACCATAAAGGGATAGGTTATTTTTGGTTGGTAAAGCGTTTGACCTGCCAAAATAAACCTGTCCCTTTTTGGTCGGTTGCCGTTGGGGGGGGGCGGATTGGCAACGCTCGCTGATTGTAGTCTTGACCTGCGCTAGAATAGGACTATCTGATTATCCGGGCGCATGGAGGCTTGCGCCCGTATGCTGAGGAGGACTTTATGGCAACTGTTGCCGCACCTATCGACGCTACGTCGACCGCCGCTTGGAAGGCGCTCGAGGCTCATCAGGAGAAGCTCGAGGCCGAAGGTATCGACCTCAAGGCCTGGTTCGCCGCTGACGCCGACCGCGTGAACAAGCTGAGCTTTGACGCCGGCGACCTTCACTTCGATCTGTCCAAGAACCTGGTGACCGATGAGACCGTCAAGCTGCTGTGCGATCTTGCCCGCGAGGTGAAGCTCGAGGAGCGCCGCGACGCCATGTTCTCCGGCGAGCACATCAACACCACCGAGGACCGCGCCGTCCTGCACACCGCGCTGCGCCGTCCGGCAAGCGAGAAAGGCCAGCTTATCGTCGACGGCCAGGATGTCGTCGCCGACGTGCACGAGGTCCTCGATCGCATGTATGCCTTCGCCGAGCGCGTGCGCTCCGGTGAGTGGAAGGGCGTTACCGGCAAGAAGATTGAGCACCTGGTGTCCATCGGCATCGGCGGCTCCGACCTGGGCCCGGTCATGGCCTACGAGGCCCTGCGTCCCTACGCCGACGCCGGTATCGATTGCCGCTATATCTCCAACATCGACCCCAACGACCAGGCCGAGAAGCTCAAGGGTTTGGATCCCGAGACCACGCTCGTGATCATCGTCTCCAAGACCTTCACCACGCTTGAGACCCTCACCAACGCCCGCGAGGTCAAGACCTGGATGCTCGAGCAGCTCAAGGCTCAGGGTGCCATCGACGGTTCCGATGAACAGAACGCCGAGGCTGTGGCAAAGCACTTCGTCGCCGTTTCCACCGCACTCGAGAAGGTCGAGGCCTTCGGTATCGACCCGGCCAACGCCTTTGGTTTCTGGAACTGGGTCGGCGGCCGCTACTCCGTCGACTCCGCCGTGGGCCTGTCGCTGATCGTCGTGCTCGGCCCCGAGCGTTTCCAGCAGTTCCTTGAGGGCTTCCACGCCATCGACGAGTACTTCTGCAACACGCCGCTCGAGAACAACGCCGTCGCGCTGATGGGTCTGCTCAACGTCTGGTACGTCAACTTCTTCGGTTCCAAGAGCCACGCCGTGCTGCCGTACTGCCAGTACCTGCATCGTTTCCCGGCCTACCTGCAGCAGCTCACCATGGAGTCCAACGGCAAGCATGTCCGCTGGGACGGCAGCGCCGTGACCTCCGACACCGGTGAGATCTTCTGGGGCGAGCCCGGTACCAACGGCCAGCATGCCTTCTACCAGCTGCTGCACCAGGGCACCGTGGTGGTCCCGGCCGACTTCATCGCCTTCGCCAACACCGCCAACCCCGCGACCGACAGCGGTCAGGACGTGCACGAGCTGTTCCTGGGCAACTTCCTTGCCCAGACCAAGGCGCTCGCCTTTGGCAAGACGGCCGACGAGGTTCGTGCCGAGGGTACGCCCGAGCAGATCGTCCCGGCTCGCTGCTTTGAGGGCAACCGCCCGACGACCTCGATCTTTGGCGACACGCTGACCCCGTTCGCGCTCGGCGAGCTCATCGCCCTGTACGAGCACATCACGTTTGTCGAGGGTACGGTCTGGGGCATCGACTCCTACGACCAGTGGGGCGTTGAGCTGGGCAAGCAGCTTGCCAAGCAGATCACCCCTGCCTTCCACGACGACGCCGCCAAGGCCGAACAGGACGCTTCGACCCAGGCGCTCATCGAGTTCTACCGAGCTCACCGCAAGTAGGATTCGCTGCGAAAACTAACGCATAGCCGACAAGGGCCCGTATCCGTTGGGATGCGGGCCCTTTGCTATTTGGATAGGATGGAATGTGTCGGGAGGCGCCTCGACGGGCATCGCAATCGTCGAAGGCGCGCCGTTCATGTTTGGGACAATATGACATTTTTCCCGTTGCAAACAACGCCGCCGTGGGTGTTCTGTATGATGGCTCAGAAAAGGTTGTTCAATGTCAGGGAGGCATATATGGCAATCAAAGCCATCGCAATGGATATCGACGGTACGCTCACCAACGACCAAAAGGTCATCAGCCCGCGTACGCGCGAGAAACTGCTCGCGGCGCAGGAGTCGGGCATTAAGCTTATCTTGGCTTCGGGTCGTCCCGCATGGGGGCTGCATGCCTTGGCGCAGGAGCTCGACCTTCAGAACCATGATGGTCTGCTAGTTGCCTTTAATGGCGCGCACGTCGTCGATGCTCAGACCGACGAGGTGCTGTTCGATCAGGCTATGCCTGCCGACGAATTGCATCGCCTGATTGATCACCTGCGTAATTTTGACGTGATCCCCATCATCTCGCTCGGTCGCGATTTGCACGTCGAGGACTCGTACCATTGCATGATCACGCTGCCTGACGGCTCGCAGAAAAACATCGTCAAATACGAGCGCGACGCGTGCGATCTTAAGATTCGCGAGGTGGAGAGCCTGCATGAGGTCGCTGATGCTTATCCCGTGGACAAGCTACTCACTGCGGGCGACCCGGCCTATCTGCAGGCGCATTACGAGGAGATGTATGCGCCCTTTAAGCAGACGCTTTCGGGCATGTTTACGGCCGACTGGTATTTTGAGTACACGGCGCCCGGTATCGATAAGGCCCGTGCGCTCGAGGGTGCCCTGCCCAAGCTCGGCATCGATGCCAGCGAGGTCGTCTCGTTTGGCGACGGCCAGAACGACAAGTCCATGATTGAGTGGGCCGGCACCGGTGTTGCCATGGGCAACGCCGTCGATGAGGTTAAGGCAGTTGCTCAGATGGTGACCGCCAATAACAACGAAGATGGCATTGCGGTGGCGTTGGATAAGCTGCTGGGTTAGAATCGCCGATAGTGCATAGTTCGGGCGTCCGCTTGCGGGCGCCCTTTTGTTGGGGAGGGTGCCGTGTCCGCATTTCCGTTCGACGCCGTTATCTTTGACATGGACGGCGTGATTGTCGATACCGAGTATTACTACCTGGGCGAGACCGCCGCGTTTGCCAAGGAGCTTGGGTTGAACCTGACCCAAGAGGAGTTGAACGGGCAGGTCGGTACCTCGCATCAGTTCTTTCTCCACATGCTGGTCGATTGGTTTGAGCGTGCCGGTAAGGGACGTTTTACTGGCGAGGAGGCGTTGGCCCGTTGGGATGAGTGGGCGCATAAACGTCCGCGCGACTATCAGACTTTGATTAACCCAGGCGCCGTGGATACGATTCGAGAGCTGCCGCGCCGCGGCGTTCGCGTGGCGCTTGCTAGCTCGTCGCCCATGGATAGCATCGAGGAAGTGCTCAATGCATGCGGGCTGTCGGATGCCTTTGAGTATGTGGTGAGCGGCGAGCAGTTTAAGGAGAGCAAGCCCGAGCCCGACATCTACCTGCATGCGCTGGACCTGCTGGGGCTGCCCGCGAATCGCTGCTGCTGCGTTGAGGATTCCGTTCCGGGCATTACCGCGGGTAAGCGAGCCGGCCTGACGGTCATTGCCAAGCGCGAGGAGCGCTTTGGCTTTAGCCAGGATGCCGCGGACAAGATTATCGACCAGCTGCCGGAGCTGCTCACGCTTTCTTAGGAGCGCGGTAGTTGCGCGTTTTTCGGGTCTGATGAGTAAATAGCCGACATTTTGGTGCGACACCTAGCATACTTTAAGCTAATGCGGGCTTAAGGACTTGTTGAATGCCCCTAAGCCCGTTTTAGACTTAATTGTGCTTGGAGAGGGTATATGCCACCGACTGAAGGGCTAACTGACGGTAAAGCAGCGATACCGCTGTACCAACAGGTTATCGATATCATCAAAAACGAAATCAACTCCGGTGCCTACAAGGCAGGCGCGCGGATACCCAACGAATTCGAATTGGCTGAGAGCTATAAAGTTGGCCGCGTTACCGTGCGACGCGCTATTGAGGAGCTCGTCCAACAGGGCTATCTAACGAAGCGACAAGGGAAAGGCACGTTTGTCAATGCCCCCAAGCTCAAACGCAAGATTCGCCAGAAGGATGACGTCCAGAGTTTTTCGGACGCATGCCGCGTAAACGGAATGGAACCGGGGGCGCGTGTCATTTCGAGAAAGATACTGCCGGCGGATTCCACCGAAGCACAGTTCTTTGGTGTTCCCGTTGGAACTGACTTGATCTGCGTTGAGCGCGTGCGTACTGCCGATGGCGTCCCTGTCATGCTCGAGAACAACATATATGTTTACGAGGACAACGCCTATCTATCAACGGCACCTCTATCTAACCAATCCATTTTTGAGTTCGTGCGCAACCGGACGGGCCGCACGCCCGCGTTTACCGACCCATGCACGCTTGAGATCGCGTGCGCGTCGCCCGAGGTCGCTCGGTTGTTGGCAGTTCCCGTTGGCGAACCCTTGTTTTATATGGAAGCCTTCTTTTTCGATGAGCAGCGGCGGCCGTTTATCATCGGTCGTCAGCGGATCGTTGGGTCTCGCTACGTTTTTGACATCTAGGACATTGCGTATGGAAACGCCCGGTGAATCATCTCACCGGGCGTTTTCATACCGTTCACGGCGCAAACGCAACCGTTCAACCGCGTTGCGGCAATCAGTTTGAAATTATCTTGATGACGAGAAAAGCTGCTGGTAATCTATAGAACGTCATAGAACGTTTGCCTTGTGCAAACGTTGAGGCGAGATGCGATGCAGTCTCGAGTTCTTTGGAGGTATCTATGTCAGATACGAAGGCGAAGAAGACAAACAGACGTTTTAAGTTCAAATTACCGCATGTCTATACGATCATGTTCTTGCTGATCGTTGTCTTTGCGGTCTTGACTTGGATCGTTCCCTCTGGTCAGTATCAGCGCAAGATGATTTCGACAGCGGCGGGCGAGCGTGAAGTCGCCGTTGCTGGAACCTATGAACAGGTCGATAAGAACTACACCGATTCCGAGACCGGCGAGACCATCAATCTGGGTCAGGATATCTTCGCGGTCCTGCAAGCGCCCACTAAGGGCATCCAGGAGGCTGCCGACGTCGTTGCGTTCGTCTTATTGATTGGCGGGTCGTTCGCAATCATCACCAAGACCAACGCTTTGAATGCCGGCATGAGCCGTGTGATTAAAAAGCTCAAGAACAAGGACATCCTCATCATTCCCATCACGATGACGTTGCTGTCCATTTGCGGCACCACGTTTGGTATGTCTGAGGAAGCCCTGCCGTTCTATGCCATCTTCATTCCCATCATGATGGGTATCGGTTATGACTCGATGACGGCATTCATCATCTGCTTCCTTGGTCCTAACCTGGGATATTGTGCTTCGACCATCGACCCGTTTAATGTTTTGATCGCCCAGGGCATCATTGGCATCGAGGGCAATCCGCAACTGTGGCTGCGCGCCGTTTCTTGGGTCATCTTCACTGCCGCCGGTATCGCATGGGCTATGCGCTACGCCATGCGCGTCAAGAAAAACCCCGAGTCGTCCATTACGTACGAGGACGATAAGCTCAAGCGTATCGAGTTTTCCGTGACCGATGTCTCCATCGAGGAAGAGTTCACTACCCGTCAGAAGCTCGTGCTTATCGATTTTGCTTGCGGTATGGGCATTATCGTCTGGGGTCTTGTTACCCAGGGTTGGTACATGAATGAGATTTCCGCCGTGTTCCTTGGCATGGGCTTGCTTGCCGGTATCCTGGGCGGTCTTGACCAGCAGACGATTGCTGAGGAGTTCGTTAAAGGTCTCGCCGACTTTGCGTACGCCGCCATCGTTATCGGTATTGCTCGCGGTATTCTGGTCATCGCCGAGGGTGGCATGATCATCGACACCATCCTCCAGGCGCTCGCTACTGCGCTCGCCGGTGCACCCGCCGCCGTCTACACCACGTTTATGTATATCGTCCTTGGCCTGCTCTCTTTGCTGGTTCCCTCGAGTTCTGGCCTGGCGGCACTCACCATGCCCGTTATGGGCCCCCTGACCGAGCTCATGGGCCTCAATCCCGAGGCGGCCGTTACCGCGCTCCAGTTTGCCAACCAGACCATCAACACCATCAGTCCCGTGGCGGGCATGACGGTTGCCGGCCTTGGCGTGGCTAAAATTTCGTTTGGCCAATGGTGGAAGACCATTTGGAAGTTCTTCATCTTCATGGTCGTGTTTGGCTTGGTCATTACTGCCATTTCTGGCATGCTTCCGGCGTAGGTGATTATAATGTCCGATCGTTTGACGGTCCTGACGTCTAAGAGCGTCTTTACCGGTACGGGGGACCTGCCGTTTGAAGGTTTCGTAGCGGTCCGTGACAATCGAATTGAGGCGGTTGGCACCAAGTGTGAGGTAGCTTCGTATTTGACCCAGGCGGACGAGGTGGTTGACCTGGGCGACCGCACCGTCATGCCTGGCCTGATCGATGTGCATACCTTCTATACAGGTTGGGCGCTGCGGACGTTGGGGTCTGATCTGTCCGGCATCGCCGATGCCAAAGAGGCCGTGTCGCTCTTGCGTGCATGGAAAGAAGATCATCCGGATTGCGCGGCGGCTTTTGGCCACAACCTGCCCGAAACGTTGGCATCGGATGCCGAGAACGCAAATACGGCAGCTGTGTTTGACGATTGTTTTGGCGATATCCCTGTCGTCTGCTTTACACCGGGTGCGGAGACCTGCGTTCTCAATGCTGCCGCCAGTGCGCGATACGGCTTCACACCCCAGGCGTGCTATGCCGAGAAGATCTGGCGCATGATGAGCGATTTCCTCGCGCTGCCCGAGGTACGTGCGGGGTATTCGGACTACATGGGCATGCTTAACGAGCGCGGCGTTACCGCCATCAAGGAGATGGCGTTTGATGACTACTACGGTTTTGCCGACGAAATGGCTCGCCGTGAGGAATCTGGTGAGCTGACGGTTCGCGTCTCTATGATGTCGCAGCCGGTGGGTGCCGGTGCAAATCTGTCATATGCTCGCGAGGCACGAGAGCGCTTCCGGGGTCCGTTCGTTCGTTTTTCTGGCTTCAACCGTATGACCGATCGCGGCGTATGGGCGGGGCTTGCCGAGATGATTGACCCCTATGAGGACACGGCCGATGCGGGCGCTGCCGGCAAGACGGTTGTCGAGGAGCCCGAGTGGGATCTGATTGAGAACGAGCTGCGCGCAATTGATGCTGACGGCTTCCGATATTCCTTGCATTGCCAGGGCGATGGCGCCGTTCGTCGCACCGTGGCGCTCTATGCCTCGCTGCCTCGAGACGAGCATGGACGGTTGCTTCGCCGCCATGCGATTACCGATCTCGAGAACTCTGATCCGACCGATCTTGTCGAGTTTGGCAAGTTAGGTGGAATTTGCGAGGTCTATCCGCAGATTTTGACGCTGGACCGGCGCGAGGATTGCCTGTCGATGATGCGTCGACAAATTGGCGAGACGCGACTTTTGCACAGCTGGAATCGCCGCGGCATGGAAGATTCCGGATGCACGGTGTGCTGTGGTACGGATTTGCCGCTGCTGATTCCGAGCCTGGGCGAGTCAATCTACAGCGCGTGCGGCGGATTCTTCGCCGACGGACTGCCCGTGAATGAGGTCAACACGCTGACGCTTGTCGAGCTCTTGCGCGCTTGGACTGCCGGGGGCGCGTACGATCTGATTCGCGAAGACGAGCTGGGTACGCTTGAGGTTGGCAAGCTTGCCGATATCTGCGTGCTCGATCGGGATGTGTTCGACCTCGATTATCGCGACGCACGCGATCTTGCGGTTGATATGACGATGTCGGACGGACAAATCGTGTTCAATCGAAATAAGGAGGCATAAGATGCCTGAATCCAAACCGACGCTGCGCCGCGAGCAGATTGCGGGCATGAATATCCACTACATCATGTGGTCGCTCGATTACTTCCTTGATGTGCAGCAGCGTTTGGGCTTTGAGTCCATTGAGCTGTGGTGCGCAGAGCCGCATGTGACGCTCGACCATACGGGCTACTTTGAGGCTGAGGTCCTGGCGAAAAAGGCTGCAGACCGTGGGCTTAGGTATCGTACTCTGTGCCCCGAGAATGTTGTCTATCCTTGGCAGTACTGCGCACGCAAACCGCTGCATGAACAGCGCAGCCTGGCGTACTTTAAGCACGGCATTGAGCTTGCCGAGGTACTTGGGTGCGACCGTATGTCCGTCAACTCGGGCTGGGGCGACTGGGACGAGGACCGCGAGGAAGCCTGGAAGCGCAGCCGCGAGCACTTGTCCATTCTGGCGGAGTATGCCGGCGAGCACGGTCTGGTGCTTACGATGGAAAGCCTGCGTCCCGAGGAGAGCAACCTTGTGACGACGGTTTCCGATGCGAAGCGCATGATTGACGAGGTCGCGAGCCCGTACTTACAGCCCATGGTTGATACAACCGCGATGGGCGTTGCAGGCGAGACGCTCGAGGACTGGTTTGCCGCCTTTGGTGATGGGGCAATTCACGAGATGCACTTTATCGACGGCGACCCGTATGGCCATCTGGTGTGGGGCGATGGCAAGCACGATATGGACGCCTTCGTCGCCACACTCAACGCCCATGGTTTCGACGGCATGCTGGGCCAGGAAATCACGGATGGTCGTTACTACGATGACCCGGCAGCGGCAGATGCCAAGAACATGGCCGCATTCGAGAAATATCTGATTGACTAAAACAACTATCGGCCACGCAGCCAATGTCATTGATTGCGGACCAAACAAGAAAGGAACTGGATATGAACGCACACGATCTGATCAAAGAGGCAATTGCCGAGAAGGGCAAGTTCGACAGCGTCTACTGGATTGCTTGCGGTGGCTCCATGATCGATTTGATCCCGGCTCATGAGCTTCTGCAGCGCGAGGCTACCACCTTCACTTCGTATATCTATACCGCGCGTGAATTCGACATTATGCGTCCGCGTCGTCTAGGCGAGAAGTCCCTGGTCATCGCTTGCAGCCACAGTGGCAACACCCCCGAGGTCGTCGAGGGCTGCGAGATTGCCCTTGCCGCCGGCGCTACGGTGATCGCCCAGACCGACAACGCTGGATCCAAGATTGACTCCGGCAAGTGGGCCACGTGGGTCTACCCGTGGGGCGAGGGCGTGCCGCAGGCCGAGGTCCCCGCTGGTATTTCGCTGTCGCTTGCGGCAGAGCTGCTCGATCAGCAGGAGGGCTACGCCGATCTTGCCGATATGTATGCCGGTATCGCCGAGATGGATAAAATTCTTCCCCCGGCACGCGAGAAGGTAAATGCCGAGCTGGGCGATCGTTTTGCCAAGCTTTGCCAGGAGCACGAGTTCTTCTACATTCTGGGCAGCGGTCCCAACTTTAGCCAGACCTACGGTTTCGCTATCTGCTCTCTTATGGAGATGCAGTGGCAGCACTGCAGCTACATCCACTCTGCCGAGTACTTCCACGGCCCCTTCGAGGCTACTCAAGATGGCGTTTTTTACTTCCTGCAGATGGGCTCCAGCGAGTGCCGTGCTATGGACGAGCGCGCCCTGGCGTTCCTTAAGACACATACCGATACGCTGATGGTGCTCGATGCCAAGGAGTACGGTATGGAGGCCGTGCCGGCGAGCGTCCGTGCCTATCTGGACCCGGTGCTGTTCTACGCCATGAACTGTGAGCTGCGTGCCGCACGCGGCAAGGTGTTTGACCACGATCCCGATTTCCGTCGCTACATGGGCGTTGTCGAGTACTAGAAGGGTAAATACCATGGCATTTAACGTTAACGCGCTCGGATTTGGCGACAACGTCGTCGATCGCTATGAGCATATCCACACCATGTATCCTGGCGGCAACGCGGTGAACTTCGCCGTTTATGCCAAGAAATGCGGTGCCGCACGCTCCGCATACATGGGCATTTTTGGCAATGACGCTGCTGCCGAGCATGTCATTGCAAGCCTCGAGGATGAGGGTATCGAGCTTGACAAGTGCGAGCAGATGATTGGCGAGAACGGAGCGGCTCGCGTGACCGTCGTTGACGGTGACCGTGTCTTCCTTGGCTCCAACGAGGGCGGTATCCGTGGCGATGCGCGCTATGTTCTCGATCGCTTTGACCTTGCGTACATGAAGCAGTTCGATGTGGTCCATTCGGGCAACTATTGCTTTACCGAGCGCGAGCTGCCCAAGTTGAAGGCTGCGGGCGTCACGGTTTCTTTTGACTTTTCGGACGACTCCACCGACGAGTACTACGAGCAGATTGCGCCCTACGTCGATTTCGCTTTCTTTAGTGCGGCGGATGCCGCGAGTGAGGACGAGATTCGCGAGCGTCTGGCATGGGTGAAGGGCCTGGGTCCGCGTTTTGTGTCGGCTACGGCGGGCGCCGAGGGCTGCATTGCTTACGACGGCAAGCGTTATTACCGCCAGCTGGCTAAACCGGTAACGGACATGAAGGACACCATGGGGGCGGGCGACTCGTTCCTCACCTCGTTTTTGATGTGCTATCTCGATTCCGCCAAGCGTGGTGAGGATGGCGCCGAGGCCATCGAGCGCGCGCTCGACTTTGCTGCCGGGTTCGCCTCGACCGTGTGCGGCATGGAAGGCTCCTGGGGCCATGGAGCGCCGATTTTCGAATAGTCGAGCAGTTCCGGGGAAGCAAGTTGGCGCCTCCCCGGAACCCTGTGGGCAAAATATGCCAAATATGAGTACTGTCACTAATTTAGTAACAGCAAAATTGGCCATTAGAGGCTCTGCTTGAGGTTCTGCAGACGATTAAAACCTGGTAAATATGGCTTTACTCATGTTAAAGCGCCTTGATAATGAACGGTTGTTCACTATTAAGGCATTGTTTTGACACAATATAATGTTACTAGCTTTGCAACAGTACTCATATTTGGCATTTTTTGCCCACTGGGGTCAGCGGAAGGCGAAAATGGAGCGTGAATTATCTAAAACGATCGATTCGATACTCTCCGCGGCGCAGTTTTTAAGTTCGGCAATGTGTCGGGAGGTACTTTTTAGCGATGCGACGAGCTGCTGAGCGCTTGTGTTTGATTGCTGGTCGGATGGAGCATCGGTTTCGAGTAGCAAATGGCCGAGTGGAATCTGACGAGCATACTCGTGGCCGCATTTGGTCGTGAGCATCCGTTCGTTGACGGAAAAATAGCAGCCTGCATTGCGTGCGCGGACAAGCTCGTCCGAGGTGCCGCTAAACCAGTGGAAGATGATAACGGGGGAGCTGGGGGTGTCCTCAAGAAGGCTGTGCGACTCCAAAATGTTCAAGATCGCTCCTGCCGCGCGAATGGCGTGAATGGACAGGACGCGCCCAGGAAGCGGGTACTGCGACAGCGTCTGGCAAAGCCGATCAAATGCCTGAGTTTGGATTCCCTCGGTGTCCGCGAAGCGCGGCGAGAAGTCGAGCCCAACTTCGCCGATATAGCGCTCCTGTGGGGCAATTTTGCAAAGCAGATCGATTTCGGCGGTACCGCATCGGCCGTCAGCCAGCCACCAAGGATGAAGCCCAATGCCGGCGATGATGCCTGGTTGGCGATGGGCGCGCTCGTTTGCGGCCGAAAAGTCACGTGGATCGACGCCGCAATCAAATAGGCCCAAGCCCAGTGCCGTCGCCTCATCGGCAACGGCGTCCGGGTGAGCCATTAAATCAAGATGGCAGTGTGCATCAATTAACTGGGGCTCCATCTCGGCGCGCTCCGTTAGTCCAGGCGCTGACCATCGGCGCGCACGCGCTCGGTGCCGCGCCCACTGATCTGGCGAATGACCTCGCCGGCAATCATCTGACCCATGATAGGCGGCATAAAGCTGGCGGTTCCGAGCTCGGTACGCTCGTGGATGTTGGAAGGATCGCGGGGCTGTGTCTTAATCGATTCCTCGCAGCTAAACAGTACATGTAGGCTCTTGATTCCGCGCTTCTTACATTCTTTGCGCATAATGCGGCTCATGGGGTCACGTACCGTATCGAAGATGTCGGCAAAGAGGAGGCACTCGGGATGGAGCTTGTTGGCCCCGCCCATGGAGCTAACCAAACGAATGTCGTGGTCCTGAGCATATTTGGCAATGGTGAGCTTGGCCGAGATGGTGTCGATGGCGTCGACGACGTAGTCGAGCTTGCCGTCCGTCTGCTCCAAAACGCTCGCGAAGAACTCGTCGATGTTGTCGCTCAGCAGGTATTCGGTGCGTTTGATAACGGTGGCCGCGGGATTGATATCGCGAATCATGGCTTCCATCACGTCCACCTTGCGCTTGCCGACGGTGCTGTGAAAGGCGATGGCCTGGCGATTGATATTGCTGGGCGCGATGATGTCCTTGTCCAGAATGACGAAATGACCGATGCCGCCGCGGGCGAGTGCCTCGCAGCAGTTGGAGCCCACGCCTCCGCAGCCGAGCACCAGCACCGTAGCATCGGCGAGCTTATCGAGTGCCTCGCGGCCCATGATGATCTCGAGCTTGGTGTCGCGTGTCTCGACGAGAGCGGCAGCGGTTTCGGTCATAGACATCCTCCGATGGGGAAGCGAATCGTGTTTTAGCTATTGTCATTATAGGTGTTATCGCGATTCCATTTGAGCCCTTGGGCTTGTTGAAATGGGATCGGGATTCGCATAAGATTGAAGCAGATGGCACCCGTTGCAGCGGGTTGGCCAACTCCCAAACACGTTTGTAGCGTGAGAAGTGGCCGTCTTCGCATTACGCGGGGGCGGCTATTTCATTCGACCTCCAATGTGGATGCCGAGCTCCACGGCCGCGATTACAAGCAATAACAACGTCAGGACATCGTCAATACTCATAGTCCATCTCCTTCTTGGGTAGAGGGAGCTGGCCCATCTGCTTCAACTTCCATTGTAGCTAAATACGAACGAATGTTCTATAGATGTTACTGTTTTAGATAATTAGACAAACATCTAAATATCGAGTATAGTGTGCGCGTCGAACGAAATACTGAGAGGAGGTCCTATGCCGGGAGAGGGTTTTAAGGCGCTGGCCGATCCTACGCGACGGCGCATTTTGGAACTACTGCGCGAGGGCAATTGTACGGCTGGAGAGCTTGCCGAGCATTTTGACATCAGCAAGCCGTCATTGAGCCATCACTTGGCGACGCTCAAAAACGCCGGGCTGGTGACCGATGAGCGCCATGGCCAAAACATCGTTTACAGCTTAAATACCACCGTCATGCAGGACTTGATTGGCTGGTTTATGGGCTTTACAAACACTGAAGGTGATAAGGATGAATAACGAAAACAAGGGCATTCACGTCACGGGGGTATCGTCGCGCGTGTGGATTGCACTGGTCGTTCTGTGCGTCGCCAATGTCGTAGCGCACCTCATGGTGATGCCGAGCTTGCCTGCACAGATTCCCACGCACTGGGGCGCGAACGGCGCCGTCGACGGTTGGGGCCCTAGCTGGATGGCCTCCGCGCTCGGCGTGTTGCCTCTGGCACTTCTCGCGATGTTCTACGTCGTGCCACGCATTGACCCCAAGGGCGAGGCGTATCGGACCTCGGGTAAGTTCTATCAGGGCTTCGTAATCGCCTTCACGCTGCTCATGTGTGCCATAAGCTGGCTGGGGGAGCTAACGGTGTGGGGCATCGTGCCGGTGGTAGGAACGGTCAATTTGCTGGTATCAGGCGCTATCGGCTTGCTCTTTATTGGTATGGGCAACTACTTACCGCGCGTAAAGCAGAACTACACGCTCGGTATCAAGACGCCCTGGGCGCTTGCCGATCCCGAGAACTGGCGCCGTACGCAGCGTTTTGGCGGTGCCTGCTTTATGGTGCTGGGCGTTGGCCTGATTGTGATGGGCGTGGCGGGTAGCGTGCTTTCGAGTGAAGTCGTCGCCGCGGTGATTGCGGTTCTGGCGTTTGGTTCAGCTGGAGCTGCCTACGTCTATTCGTATCTGCTGTGGCGCAAATCGCAGCGAGCCGCTCGTTAAGGTTGCGGAAAACTAGCGTACGCAGTTCATAGTATGTTCCGAGGGACTTTTCCCAGGTAGTATTAGGGGGTGTGGGCAACCATGCCCCTTTTTCGTTTAGTTTCAGAGCTGGTTTCCTCATTTCGTTTCCACTAAAGCGAATCAAGAATAGGGAAACAGAAGGTAGAAAGGATTAAATAGGCAAATGGCGGAGTTTATCTACCAGATGTATCAGGCTCGTAAGGCCCATGGCGACAAGGTGATTCTTGACGACGTGACCCTGAGCTTCTATCCCGGTGCCAAGATCGGTGTCGTGGGCCCCAACGGCATGGGCAAGTCGACCCTGCTCAAGATCATGGCCGGTATCGAGGAGGTCTCAAACGGCGATGCCAGGCTCACCCCCGGCTACACCGTGGGTATCCTGCAGCAGGAACCGCCGCTCGACGACGACAAGACCGTTATCGAGAACGTGCGCATGGCGTTTGGCGATATGATCGCCAAGGTCGATCGCTTCAATAAGATCGGCGAGGAGATGTGCGACCCGGATTGCGACATGGACGCCCTCATGGCCGAGATGGGCAAGCTCCAGGACGAGATTGATACCGCCGACGGCTGGGATATCGATTCCAAGCTCGGCCAGGCCATGGACGCCTTGCAGCTGCCCGATTCCGACATGCCGGTTAACGTGCTCTCCGGCGGCGAGCGTCGTCGCGTGGCGCTGTGCAAACTGCTGCTCGAGGCTCCCGACCTGCTGCTGCTCGACGAGCCCACCAACCACTTGGACGCCGAGTCGATCCTGTGGCTCGAGCACTTCCTGCACAACTACCAGGGCGCGGTGCTTGCCGTCACACACGATCGCTACTTCCTGGATAACGTTGCCGAGTGGATCTGCGAGGTCGACCGCGGTCACCTTTATCCCTACAAGGGCAACTACTCCACGTATCTGGAGACCAAGGCCGCCCGTATCGAGGCTCAGGGTAACCGCGATGCCAAGCTCGCCAAGCGCATGGAGGCCGAGCTCGAGTGGGTGCGCAGCTCGCCCAAGGCTCGCCAAGCCAAGAACAAGGCCCGCCTGGCTCGCTACGAGGAGATGGAGGCCGAGGCCCGCGCAAGCCAGAAGCTCGACTGGACCGACATCCGCATCCCTGTGGGCCCGCGTCTGGGCAACAAGGTGCTCGAGGCCCATCATCTGCACAAGGAGTTCGATGGCCGTGTGCTCATCGACGACCTTTCGTTTACCCTGCCGCGCAACGGCATCGTGGGCGTCATCGGCCCCAACGGTGTCGGTAAGACCACGCTGTTCAAGACGATTGTGGGTCTGGAGCCGCTGACTTCGGGCGAGCTTGAGGTGGGTGAGACCGTCAAGATCTCCTATGTCGACCAGAACCGTTCCGGCATCGACCCCGATAAGAACTTGTGGGAGGTCGTCTCGGACGGCCTGGACCACATGATGGTCGGCGAGACCGAGGTTCCGAGCCGTGCTTATGTGGCGAGCTTTGGCTTTAAGGGCCAGGACCAGCAGAAGCGCGCTGGCGTACTCTCCGGTGGCGAGCGCAACCGTCTGAACTTGGCGCTTACGCTCAAGCAGGGCGGCAACCTGCTGCTCCTCGACGAGCCTACGAACGACCTCGACGTCGAGACGCTGTCCTCGCTCGAAGCGGCGCTGCTCGAGTTCCCGGGCTGCTCGGTGGTCATTAGCCACGACCGTATGTTCCTAGACCGCGTCGCCACGCACATCCTGGCGTGGGAGGGCACCGACGAGAACCCGGGCAACTGGTATTGGTTCGAGGGCAACTTCGAGGCCTATCAGGCCAACCGCATCGAGCGCCTGGGCGAGGACGCAGCCCAGCCGCATCGTATTCACCGCAAGCTCACGCGTGACTAGTAGCAAGTAGAAAGGCCGCCAGCAAGGGCGGCCTTTCTTGTAGCAATTGCACTGCAGCTATGCCCTGGCTGCTGGTTTGATTCATAATCAAAGTCATCTCTTTGGGATTAAAGCCCGTTTTTGCTATGAGTGATTTTCTAATTCCGTTTAAAACGTAAAGACGTATTGGGTTACAAGGACATAAGCAAATCGAATTGAAATATAACCAGTGCTGTAACGTTACAAAAAAGGTTATAGAATAGGAGTATCTTATAAGTCGCTCCTCTAGAAAGAAGAACATATGCTTTCGCGTCGTCGTTTTCTGCAACTTGTCGCGTCTTCAATTGTCGCCTTAGCCGCACGTCCGAAAGAGGTTTTTGCTTCGACGGGCAATATTGATGGTGAGCAGATACAATTTACTTCAGAAATTGCGCAAGAGCTTGCCGATAAATATATAAAGGGACTCCTCGGCTCTTCGTATACGCCTTCTGACCCTATTCCTTTTGTAGACGTTGATGGGTCCCCGCTTGGCTACATTGTTCCGGTTGTGACATTCAATAGAGCCGCGGGCTATTTGGTTTTAGATGCTTCAGATGATGAAATACTTACGGGATATCGTTTTGGTGACGGCTTAGTCAGCCCTATGGATCGGGGAGGAGATCTTGGTGTTGAGTCTTATTCTTTCAATAACCCAGTCGTAATGATCAATCCGTTCGAATTCGGTGTGCAATCTTTGGACGGTTCAATAACAACAAATTGCGGAAGAACAATCCCGGCTGTTTCCATAGAAGGACGGCCTGTCGTTTTATCGAATAAACCTTCAAGCTGGAACGATGTCGTAATTTACGCAACTCAAATGCAGGATTACACAGTATCTGGATTTCGTTCCATTTCTCAGTTTATGTCATATGATGAAAGCGAGATTAAGAGGCTTACTGCCCACTATGCTTGTATGGTGACAGCTTTTTCGAACGTTGCGGAACTGTATGGCATTGCCAATTTATATAGCGACCCTTCGCAATATATGCAGATATGGAATTACACCAATACCCATGCTCTTTCCGATGAAGAACAGACTGTTCCCGGCGTTGTTTTGGGCGGAACGCCGATATCAACCTGTGCAACGGGGTTTACAAATTACTGCGCAAGCAGAGGAAGTACTCTTATCGCCCGCACTGTCTCCTCTCCGGCTATCGCGAGCATTCAAAATGAGATTAACTCTAATAGACCGAATGTTTTACATGCGAGTTTGTACAACGGATCAGCCCATTCTGTAACAGCGGAGGCTTACGCCACACTTACTGGTAAGAAAACTGGAGAGACAAGGCAGATGATTGGCATAGCGGACGGCTGGAATTCATCTTTATCCTTCCTGAAGTATGATCAGAGCTATTATGCGTGGACTTATGGAACGACTTTTTCGAAGTAGGGCGATTCGTCTAGCTCTGTCTTTGGTGCTGATGGCTTCATTGGTGGGCTGTTCAACAAAGGAAGAGATATCGCGCGGAGGTTCCGGAGAAGTGACTGCGACAGACTCAGGTTCATTAGAAATAGCTGGCGGGCATGCCGATGTGATGTTACAAGGAGAAGGCGTGCTTAGGTCGATTGATGCTGAAGACGCTGTCTGCTCAATAGAGGATTTGAAGACAGGTGAAACTGCATCGTACCGAGTTTCAGATAATGCTGCGAATATGATTGAGTCGATACCGACTGGAGCGCAGGTTTCTTTTAGATACTTTGCTCCGCAACTTGAGGATGAGCTTGCTTCTCTGGTGTCTATATGCGCCGATGACAACTAAAAGGCCTGAATTCAAACGGCCTCGGATGGTCAATTGGCTATCCGAGGCCGTTTTTTACTCGACCGGGGCTTCGACCTTGTCGATGGCCCAGGTGGCTCCGAGGCCGCCGGTGGTGTTGCGGCGAATGCGTACGGTGACTTCGTGGCGTTTGCCGGCCTGTGTGTAGCGCAGGGGGAAGCTCGCGCGGTTACGGCCAGCCTCGATGGTACCGCGCTCGCGAGCGATCCAGTAGTACTCGCCGACGATGCCGAGGGTGTCGGCGCCGTAGGGGAGATAAGTCGACAGCTGGTGCAGCAGCGGACTAGGGCAGAAGACCTCGGTCGCGAAATCGATGGGGAAGTCCCCGGGGATGGTCGGTGCTGCGGGAGCGGGGGCCGGTGCTGAATTGGGGACCGGAGTCGGTGCAGGTGTGGGAGCCTGGTCACAGGCGGGTGCGGATGCGGACTCAATGACAGGTGCAGACTCAGATGCCGCTTCTGGCTTAGCTATGGAATCTGTCGGTTCCACGGAGATGGACGTGTCTTCGGTCCCGGTTTTGGCACCGGCCTGCGGAGTGTCCTCTGCCTCGACGTTCGGCTTGGCCTCGACCGGCGTGGATACCATGGTGGTGATGCCGGCGTTGGCGTTCTCGGGGTCATAGACAACCGTGAGCGAGATGGCGGGCTGCGGCGTCTCGGGTTCCGGCGTCGCCTCGGTAGCGTCTTGATTCGCGGGCTCGTCGGACTGGTCGTCCTCGGCGTTGTCGCCAAAGACATCGCTGTTTTGGAACGCAGGCGTCTCGGGTTGGCCGGCGGTTTCTTCGGCTTTCGACTTGGGAACCTCGTTGAGCTCAACGGCGGCTTCCTGCTCAGCCATGACTTCGGGCTCGGTCGTGGCAGCGATTTCAGTTTCGACCTCTGCCGTTACTTCAGCAGTGACTTCAGCCTCTACCTCGGGCTCGGGCTCCGGAGCGACTTCGGCCACGGACTCGGGCTCGGGACGCTTAACGTGCTTGGGACGCACGGCCTTCAGGTCCTTCTCGCCGCGCTTTTTCTTTTTGTAGGACTGCTTGGCGCCCTTGGCGGCCTTGGGCTTGTCCTCGCCCTTGGCAAGGGCAGCATCCCAGGCCTCATTGGCGATGACGGTGGCATACAGACGTCCGCCCTTAAAGACGGTCAGCTTAATGCAGTCGTCGAGTTCCTCGAGCAGCTCGCGCGTGGACTCGAAGTCCAGGTCATAAGCGGTCATATCGCCAGCGGCGAGTGTCTCCTCGACCTGTGTCATAAACGTTTGCTTGCCGCATCCAATCGCATCGCGCAGCAGGCGATACAGATAGATGTGGTTGCCCAGCGATAGCGTGGGCTTAACTATTGTCTTGCTCATGGCAAATCTCCTCTTTACACACCAAAGCATCTTACCATCGCGCAGGGCCTGCCACCTCGGCGCCCAAAGCAAACGGGCGCGACCGTTGCCGGTTCGCGCCCGTTATACAGGTCGGTTATCTGTGAGAGGCGATCGTGCTTAGTTGCCCGATGTCGTGCCTTGGCTCGAGCTGTCGGATGCCGTGCCGGATGCGGTTCCGCTCGAGCTGTTTGTGTTGCTGTTGTCGGTTGAGCCCGTGCCCGATGCATTGCCGCTCGTCTGGTCACCCGTGCTCTGCTGAGAGCCGTCGGTCGTTTGGCTGGAGTCGGTCGTTCCGGATTGTGTGCCGCCGCTGTTCGAAGAGGAATCGGTGCCTTGCGACTGATCAGGGGTGGTCGAGGAAGAATCGGTGGGTGCGGAGTTGGCCTGTGAGTCGTTCTGCTGGCTTTGCGATTGGCCGGCGCTGTCCGCGTCTTGCTCGGTCGTGCGCGACGAAAGGATTGGCTCGGGGCGCTCGCCCAGACCCTCACCGGCGGTGGTTATAAGGATGGCGCCGGCGCAGGCGATAACCGCGACGATGGCGATGGCGATCGAGAAGATGATGACCTTCTTTTGCGTCTGGCTGCGCTCTTCCGCCGCCTTGGCGCGCAGGCTGTTGGGGGCGACGCGCGCCGTGGTCGCGCGTCCCGCGACCTGACGCATCTCCTGCGTAGTCGCGGCGCCGCCCAGGTGCTCCTCGGCATTAAGCTCAACGGGCTCATAGGCGCCGGCGGGGTAGTCGACGGCGGCGTGCGTACCTTTGAGGGCTTCGGCGCTGGCAGAGATAAAGTGGCGGTAGACCTGCGAGGACACAACGGTGATGACCGAGCTCACGGCGGCACCAATTACTGAACCAGCGATACCAATCTTGGAGGCAAGCGCCACGCTCGTGGCGGCAGCTGCGGCGCCGGCGATGATCTGGGGAATGGAAATGTCATCGAACAGGCCCTTTTTGGGCGCGATGGCCATGGTCTGTCCGATGGAATGGTTCTCGTGCACGCCGTTGTTGAGCGATGCCGGCGTCATGACGCGCGTGCGCGGCGCGTCGGTGTACTTGGTTGTCATACGGGGTCCTCCCGGTGTAAATCTGCTTCGTTTCGTGTAGCCATCAGGGTACCCACCAGATGTGAATCATACGTGACATTTAACAGATACCATCAACTCATCAAGGGGGCCTGCTGTCTTTGGTGCAATAGCTTGATGCTAAACTGGATTTATGTTTGCGAGGTGGTTTACGTGATGTACCCGTATATGACATTCGAAGATGGAACCGAGGTCATTCATTCTGACCTGATTACAGATGGCGATATTGAAAAGCTTATCGTGCATTTTGAGCGACCGACGGCAGAGGGCTTCGACTCCGCTCGTTGTGAGTTGCCTTCCTGTTCGTGGACTGACTGGGAAGGGCATTTTACTCAGAGTGAAAAACGAGCTTTCGAAGAGTGTCTGAGCAAATAATTTAGATTAGTTCGAGTTTAGTTCGAATAAAGAAGCTGAATGCGATGACCTAAAGCGTATGCATTTTTAGTATTAGATGCGTATGAAATGGAGGATGTGAATGGATGAGCTAATAGACTTTAAAAAACGATTTCTCAAGAATGGCGAGCTGGTTTCAATTCCAAAAAAGGAAAGCTATAAAAGAATCATGCTGCTATGGGCCGTCTCTTTCTTTGAATTAAATACAAGTTATACGGAGCTTCAGGTTAATCGTGTGCTGTCACAGCTCTATCCTGATTATGCCGTGTTGAGGCGGTACTTGGTTGATTATGGATTCCTATTAAGGGATGAACGAGGCCTGAAATACGAGGTTAATCGTGATGTTCACGGTATTGAGAGCTAGCCGTCCGGTTCGGGTCCTATATATTGCTAGAGGGATAAGCGAAATAGGCAATTGGTGTGCGAATATTGCTTTGCCAATGCTGATTTACGAGGTAACTCACGATGTTTCTGCAACTGCTTTGATGGTCTGCTGCAGATTTGCCCCCTCTCTGTTTTCAGTTGCGCTCGCGCAGCTGCCTCAGAAGATGGGTATCGGGACACTGCAGGCCATGAGATTGGCAGACTTAATTCGCGCGGGATTATTCGTTTGCTATATTTTTGTTGATAGTAAATGGAGTATGTTTGCTATTACGTGCGCGGTATCGCTTTGCCGAACGGTAGAAATGCCCTGCTTTTACTCGTTGTTAAGAGCCAATACGAATAGTATCAATCGCGACGTAATTAATAATTCGTTTGGGTTCCTGCAGAATTTGATGATGGTTCTGGGGCCAGTTGCCGGCGGTTTTGTTGTCGCTCAATTTGGGGCGGAGGCTGTTCTTGCATTAGACGCGCTTTCTTTTGCCGCGTCGTTCTGGTTGCTGCGAGATGTTCCGTCGGTTATCGAGGTTAATGATAAAGAGGGAATAAGCAAAAATGAAAAAAACAGGACTGCATTTAGTGATCTTAGCGCGAAGCACTTGGCAATTGGTTTCCTATTAATCGATATTTCTAGTGGCGTGGCATTCGGCTCTCTGAATTCTCTTTTGCCAGCTATAGCGCAATTGCAATTTGACTCGTCATCGATACAATACGGATTCCTTCAGAGTAGTCTTACAATCGGACTGTTGTTCGGAAATACAATATATGGTCGTTTAATCAGTGGTTCCGATTGCGTTAAATCATATTGTTTTGTGACGTATCTTGCGCTCGGTGCGTATCTGGCGTTTGGCTATCGCTATGCGTCTGGGATATCGTTTATTTTCCTTTTTATCGTCGGTGCCGGAAACGCCATTCAAGATGTGCTTCTCATAACATCGCTGCAGGATTTGGCGAGAGACGGATCTGAATCGATAAGCCTGTTTTCAATTAGGGAGTCTTTGCAATCGGTTGCTGTTGTTATTTCAACACTTCTTGTTTCGCTGTTCACGAGCATCGCGATGTTCTCAATTCTCGTTACAGGACTTGGTGTATTTTCAATTATGATGGTAGTTGTGTTTCAATTGAATTATTTGCGAAAGATGTGACGTTGATATGCCTAAAACGCTTTTAGTATTTCCCCCAGGATGGAGTCCAGTGGGGCCGTATCTTGCCTTGCCTGTTTTGAAGTCATATCTTCAAGAGGTTGAACAATACAAAGTTGACATTGTTGACTTAAACGTGGAATTTTACGATGACCTCCTATCTTTTAGACATGTCGAAGAGTGCTGTAAAAGGTATCGGGAATCAAAGGATTCGTTTAGTTCGAATGTTCAATTAACAATCGAGTTGATACAAAAGTCGGCACTTAATGTTGACGAGGCAAAAGATATTTTCAGATCGAAGAGATACTTTAATCTAAAAGAAAGACAATATGCTGAAAACATTTTTAGAAATGCACTCTATATCATAAATCACGTCTCATATGGAGTTAAATACACGTTCAACTCCATAGATCTGATCGCGTCGAAAATGTTGGTGTAAGGGTGGCTCCCTAGCGTCCGT
>NZ_QROQ01000050.1:0-271 GCF_003475115.1 Collinsella sp. AF37-9
CGCCGCCAGCGTTCATCCTGAGCCAGGATCGAACTCTCCGTCCAAAAATATTCTGGGCTTCGAGCCCGTCCGGTCCTCTCAGTCCATCGCTGATCGGTTCCGTTCGATTCATATGGTTCTAGTATAGGAAAAGGAATTTCTCGGGGCCGCCTCTCGGCGGCCTTGCGAAAAACAAATCCAAGTTAGACCATTTCAAATGGTTCGATGTCTGCCCGGATGCGACACTGAATGTGTCCATCCTCGCAGTATCCGGTTCTCAAGGTGCACGCCC
>NZ_QROQ01000050.1:281-4874 GCF_003475115.1 Collinsella sp. AF37-9
GTCCATCCTCGCAGTATCCGGTTCTCAAGGTGCACGCTCGGCGGCTGATCCGGTCCGACCGGGCCGCGCGGCAAGGAGATATATTGCCAGACCGGAGGGGCGCCGGGGGCGGGAATCTGGGCGTACACATTTCCTACACATATTAAAACCCTGCTTACGTTTGCCAGCCGTTCTCTACCGCTCACCGAGGGCCTCTTTATAGTGAAGCGTCATATGGCTAAAGCTGATAGGCTCCCTTAGCCAAGGCACAGCCGGCATCGAGCAACTCATCGCGCTCCTCCACCGAGAACCCCTCGGCGTATACGCGAACCACCGGTTCGGTCCCGCTGGGGCGGATCAGCAGCCAGGTGTCATCCTCGAATGCCAAACGTAAACCATCCATATGGCTTACAGCCTGCGGCGCCTTGCCGCAAATCGATTTAGGATTCATGCCAGGAAGCAGCGTTCGCAGCGATTCGGCGTCTTCGGCCTCAAGGCGCAAATCGCGACGCCCATAGCTCGTCTTACCAAAACTGGCCTCGAGCTGATCGACCAAAACGCCCAAAGGCGCGCCCGTCTTTGCCATAAGCTCACACAGAATCAGACAAGCAAGGATTCCATCACGCTCAGGCATATGCGCGGCGATGCCGATACCGCCGGCCTCCTCGCCTCCCATGAGGACGCCGCCCTTCTTCATCTCTGCAGCTATATATTTGAAACCGACCGGCTTAACGGTCACACGACAGCCAAGCGCCTCGGCAATGCGACGCACTAGCGTCGAGCACGAGAGATTGACGACGACACGCCCCTCCAAATTGCGGAATTGAACGAGGTCGCCCAAAACAAGCGCCATGATTTGATGCGGATGAATATATCTACCGCGTTCGTCGACCGCACCGATACGGTCGGCATCGCCGTCGGTCACCAGGCCTGCGCACGCCCCGTCCTCGACAACCGCACGCTCGCAAGCGTCCACCCACGGCTCAACAGGGTCGGGGCAAATGTCCTCTTGATCGGACGACTGTCCGGCATGAATCTCGTGCACCTCGACGCCTAGCTCCCGCAGCAGGTCGGCAAGATATCCCTGGGCCGCGCCGCCCATGGGGTCAACTACCACACGCAGGTGAGCGGCTCGAATGGCCTCGGCATCGACAAACGATGCCACCGCCTGCATATAGTCAGGAATAATATCCGCGGTGCGATAGCGTTCCTCGATCCCCATCGGCTCGGGGGCCATAGTCTCTTCGAGCTCTTCGATGACATCCTGATTGGCCGTCGAGCCATCTCCCATGCGCAGCTTAAGGCACAGATACCCCTGCGGATGATGGGATCCCGTCACCATGAGCGCACCGCAGGCCTCGCCGTCATACGCCGCCGCCCACGTAAGGGCGGGGGTCGGAACAGGCCGAGATGCGAGCACTGCGTCCAATCCGTGAGCGGCAAGCACGCCTGCCGCAAGCTCAGCGAACTCGCGCGCTAAGGGCCGAGTGTCGAACCCTATATATACCGTTTTGCCCGGATTGGTCTTTTGCCACAACTCGCCGACGGCATCGGCGATACGGGCAACGTTATCGGCAGTGAAGTCCTCATCGACGCGAGCGCGCCAACCGTCAGTTCCAAAATGAATTATCGCGCACACGCGCAGACACCTCGCAGTGTTTGGATCATGGTACGCATGAGGTATACCCGCAGCACGCACCCGGCAACCTGCCGGTACCAGCATTCACCATTTGGGCAAATGCTGCCGAGGACATGCAGGCAATAAAAAAAACCGCCCCGTATGGAGCGGTTTTGCCCTTTATATATCGAGCGCCTCGGCCATCGCTGCCGTAGTGATTGCCGTGGTTCCACAGCAACTGCCCACCATTGCGGCACCGGCATGTCTCCATTCGATGCATGCGCGCGCGAAAGCTTCGGGGTTCTCGTGCCATACGGGGCCATCCTGAGTCTGGACCGGATCGCCTACGTTGGGACGCACCGTGACGGGAGTAGTCGCCGATGCAACCATCCTGGGCACCGCCGCGTTCGCGGCCGCAAGCGAACAGCAATTAACACCAACCGAGTTTGCGCCGTGTTTTTCGGCGTACAAAACGGCTGCCTCGATGTTGAGGCCATCGCCCAACAGGTCGCCTTTATCGTCAACGACAAAACTCACCAGGACAGGCATGCCGTCGGCGGCATCTCGGGCGCCGGCAAGCGTGGGCTGCAAATTACGGATAGACGTCACCGTCTCGATCAGCAGACCGTCAACACCAGCATTGAGCAAGGCGTGCGCCTGTTCGCGCGCAATGCCTCGGATTTCACGATACTCGACAGAGTCTTCGGCAAACCACTCAATACCGATCGGGCCCATCGAGCCCAGTAGCAGCTGAGGGTGCGCCTGGCGGGCATCGTCGACGGCCCCGCGATTGACCTCCGCCACGGACGGCGCAATCTGATCGTGCTTGAGGGCATAGCTCGATGCCTGAAAGGTGTTGGTAATGAGCACCTGCGCGCCGGCGGCGACATACAAGCGATGAATACGAGAAACGGTCTGCGGCTCTGCCAGATTCCAAAACGCCGGTGGAATGTCGGCGGCATCGTACTCACTCAACAGAACACTGCCCATGGGGCCCTGCGCCAACAAGGTCTCGCTCGACAAGCGGCGCGTAAGTTCCTCGGCACCAAAGCGGTTGTAATAACTCGTATCCATATATATCCCGCTATTCCTCGACGCTGATTCCCTGCTTTTCGAGATAGGCGAGCCAGCGGTTCATCGTGTCCTCGGATAGCGCATGCTCCATCATGCAGGCCTCGGAATCGGCTCGCTCAAATTCGACACCAAGCTCCTGAACCAAAAACGTGCGGATGAGGCGATGACGGTACCAGATAGCCGTACCAACCTCGCGGCCGCGATCGGTCAGGACTACCTTGCCGTAGTGCGATTGCTCGACAAGTTCGGATGCTTTGAGCGCCGAAACCGCTTTATTGACCGATGCCTTGGAGACGCCAAGGCGCTGCGCGATGTCGACCGATCGCACGCCGTTGGTTTCCCCCTCTTCGCTTTCAATGCGAACCATGCACTCCAAGTAGTCTTCGTTCGCCACCGTCAGATGTAGTTCGCGCGAGCTATTTGTCGTATCCATGATCTTCCGTCCCTTCTGCATTCATTGGCTGATTCTACCCCATCCAAGCGTCGCGGTATGCCGTGGCATACCGTGCTAGAGTTCTTGTTGCACACGACGACCAAGATTGGAGCGGTCTTTATGGAAAACACCACCACGAACCCCGATGTCCTCGAGCGCTTTTTGCGCTACGTCCAGATCAACACGCAGTCCGAGGATGCAAACTGCGACCAGGTACCCTCGAGCGCCGTTCAGTTTGACCTTGCCAACGTGCTGGCTGAAGAGCTGCGCGAGCTTGGTGCGGAAGATGCCCACGTGACCGAGCACGCCTATGTCTGCGCGCATATCCCCGCAAGTGTGGGCGCTGAGGACAAGCCCGCCCTGGGCCTGATCGCCCATCTCGACACCACCGAAGTTGCACCGGGCGCCGGCGTGAAGCCGCACATCGTGCACTACGAAGGCGGCGACCTGGTCTGCGGCACGGTTGACGGTAAGCCCGTTGCCATGAGTACCGCCAAGCTTCCCGCCCTGAACGACCTCGCGGGTGAGGACCTGGTCTGCAGCGATGGCACCACGCTGCTGGGCGCGGACGACAAGGCAGGCGTCGCCGAGATCATGTCGCTTGTCGCGCGTATCGCTCAGGACCCTTCTCTGCCCCATCCCGCACTCGGCATTTGCTTCTGCCCTGACGAGGAGATCGGCCACGGAGCCGAGCTGTTGGATATCGATACCTTTGGCTGCAAGTATGCCTACACGGTCGACGGTGGCCCCATCGGCGAGCTGGAGTGGGAGTGCTTTAATGCCGCTGAGGCGACCGTCTGCTTTGAGGGCCAGTCCATCCACCCGGGCGACGCCAAAGGCCGTATGGTTAACGCAGGCAATCTGTTCTGCGACTTCAACGCGTTGCTCCCCTACGTGCAGCGCCCGGAGTATACGGAAGGCTACGAGGGCTTTTATCACCTTGAGGGTGTATCTGCAACCGTCGATCACGCCACAGCGCGCTATATCGTCCGCGACCATGACGCAGCCAAGTTCCAGCAGAAACTCGACCTTATTGATGCCGCCGCCTCGATGCTCAACCAGCGCTTGGGTGACAAGCGCGTGACGGTCGAGATTAAGCAGCAGTATCGAAATATGGCCGAGATCGTTCGTGACTATCCCGAGCTTATTGATGTTGCCAAGGAAGCCTACCTTGCCTGCGGCGTTGAGCCCCAAGTGCTGCCGATTCGCGGCGGCACCGACGGCGCGCAGCTGTCGTTCCGCGGTCTGCCCTGCCCCAACCTTTCCACCGGCGGCTATTGCTACCACGGCGTCAACGAGTTTGTCCCGGTCAGTTCGCTCGTCAAGATGACCGACGTCCTGCAGGAGCTCGTCGCCCGTTTCGCATAAGCCTGGCTGCATAAGCCCAAAAGACGAATCGCCCCGTCCTCTACAGAGAACGGGGCGGTTTTTGATACAAGGGGAGGTACCGTCAAGATTCTTTCGCAAATTGATCGAGGCGGCCTCGGCC
>NZ_QROQ01000051.1:0-4739 GCF_003475115.1 Collinsella sp. AF37-9
AACGGCCTATTTGCTCAGTGTGTTCGGCTGAGATCGGAAATCAACCATTTACTCGGTAGCTAATCTGGAACGGGGCACAGAAACCGTTTAGCCAAGGATGCGAGCCATGCGTGCCTTAAACTCCACGAGGAAACGTGGGGCGTCCACGGTGAGCGCCACGAGCGCGCTCTTATCTGGATCGGACAGACGGTGCTCGTCGCAGATGGTGCGGCCGCGATACTCGCCCAGCAGGTCGACACGCAGGTTACAGCCGAGCGCACCCACGAGCGTGGGATCAATCGCCACGGCAACGGCCAGGGGATCGTGCAGTGCGCAACCACCCAGGTAGGGTGCGTTCATCTCGTACGAGCCAATGTAGTGCTCGACCATGCTCGCAAATGCGCAGCCCGCCATGGTGCCCGAGCCTGTCCAGCCGGCAACATCGCGGCGCGTGAGCACCACGCGATGCGTCACGTCCAGGCCCACCATGGTGAGCTTGCGGCCCGAGCGCAGCACGGCATCGGCGGCCTCGGGATCGCTTGCCATGTTGGCCTCGGCACCCGCGCTCACGTTACCGGGCACGGTCAGGGCGCCGCCCATCACCACCACGCGGCCGATAGACATCATCGCCGCCGCATCGCGCTCCAAGGCAAGTGCCAGGTTGGAGAGCGGGCCGGTCGCTACGTAGACCAGATCGGGCCCATAGGTGCGCGCGGCATCGATCAGATAATCGACCGCGGCATTGCCATCGGCCGAGGTCGCCCCCACTGGCTCGTAGGGAGACGCGGGCACGCTCGCGCCGCCGATGCCGTTCTTGCCGTGGATGAGCGTGGTGGACGCCGGTGGCGTATAGGGCTCGGTCGCCTGTAGGGGACGGTCGGCACCCAGATACACCGGCACCTCGGGACGACCCAACAGGTCGAGCACCGCCAGGCAGTTATGCGCCGACTGCTCGACGCGCACGTTGCCAAAGCACGTGGTGATGCCCACGAGCTCCACCTCGGGGCTCGCGATGGCATAGGCAAGCGCCATCGCATCGTCCACACCCATATCCAGATCAAGGATCAGCTTCTTGATTGCCATTGTTCTACTCCGCTTCTCCGTCTTGTACGTAATCGTCTAAACCAAACGCGCGCTCGACTTCGCCACGCGTGGGAATCGACTGCTGTGCACCCAAGCGCGACACCGTCACCGCCGAGGCACGGGCACCCGCGGCCATGCACTCAAAGAGCGGCAGGCCCTCCAGACGAGCCGCGGCAAGCGCACCGATAAACGTATCGCCCGCGGCCGTCGTATCGACCACCGTGCTCGAAAGCGCCGGCATGCGCAGCAGCTCGCCGTCGTCGCCGAGCGTAACCGACCCGGCACCGCCCAACGTGATGACCGCAGCTCCGGCACCCTTGGCGAGCAGGGCATTGAGCGCTGCGGCGCAGCTCGTATCATCCGCGGGCAAGATGCCCGTCAGCACCTGGCACTCGGTCTCGTTGGGACAGACCAGGTCGACCGCCGTCCAAGCCCCTGCCGGCACGTCACTTGCCGGCGCCGGGTTAAAGACCGTATAGAACCCCAGCTCGTGAGCGCAAACGAGTGCCTCGGCCGTCGCCGCCAGGTCGCATTCGCCCTGGGCGATAAAGACGCTTCCGGCAGCCGGGGCAATCTTGCTGGCGTCGCCGTCGAGTTCATCGGCCACCAGGCACCTCAGCGCGCAGGCAACGTCCTCGCCCGTAAGCGCATGGTTGGCGCCCGGCGACAGCACAATACGGTTGTCGCCACCAAAGCGAATGATGGTCGCCGTTCCCGTCTCCACGTCGTCGCGACGCGCCACAAAATCGCAGCTCACGCCAGCGTCTTGGAGCCCCGTCACGAGCGACGTGCCAAACGCGTCGCGACCGACCGCACCGATCATGCATGTGTGCGCGCCCATGCGCGCAGCCGCTACGGCCTGGTTGGCGCCTTTTCCGCCGGCGTTGGTGATAAACCCGCTGCCGCCGACGGTCTCGCCCGCACGCGGCATGCGCTCGCACGCCACCGAAAGGTCCATGTTCATGCTGCCGAACACCGCGACGATGCCGCAATCTGCCATGGAAACCTCCTCGTCCGCGGGCTCTGCACCCGCTGCCGGTCGTCGATCGTGCGCTCTCACGCCTCTATAACTTTAGTTCACTTTGATGTGGACGCGCGCTTGAGCTTGCGCCAGCAGCAAGCATTCACAGGAGCAGGCGGCTACAATAAAGGCGTGCTGATTATTCTCGTCATTTGGATGATGTTTTATGGAACAATTCCCGCGATCGAACTCGCGCAGCTCACGCCACTCGAGCGATCAACAGGCGCCGCACGAACGCTCGCGCGCCAGCCGCCAAACCTCCGAGCCGCGCCAAGCCGCAGACCCCCATCGCGCGTCTGCCAACAAGGGCGCCCACGCCAGCAGCGCCACAAAAGAGCAGGTGCCCGCGCGCCCCAAATCTCGGTATATCCCCGCCCTCGACGGTCTGCGCACGCTTGCCGTCGTCGCGGTGGTGCTCTATCACCTCAACCTCACCTGGGCGCAGGGCGGCTTGCTTGGAGTCACGATTTTCTTTGTGCTCTCGGGCTACCTGATCACGCGCCTGCTCATCAACGAAGTATCAAAGACCGGCCGCATCGACCTCAAGAGCTTCTGGATCCGCCGCATCCGTCGCCTGGTCCCCGCCGTGGTGACCGTTGTGGTTGTAACCTGTGCGCTGTGCACCGTCTTCAACCACGTGATGCTCACCAAGATGCGTCCCGACATTCTGCCGTCGCTGCTGTTCTTTAACAACTGGTGGCAGATTATGCAGGACGTTTCGTACTTCAACGCCCTGGGCGACCCCTCGCCGCTTACGCACTTTTGGTCGCTCGCCATCGAGGAACAATTCTACCTGGTTTGGCCACCGCTGCTGTTTGCCATGGTGTCCATGCATGTGAGCAAACCCAACACGCGCCGTGTGATCCTGGGACTCGCAGCGGTATCCGCCCTTGCCATGATGGTGCTCTACAACCCTGCCGCCGACCCCAGCCGCGTGTACTACGGCACCGACACCCGCGTCTTCTCGCTGCTGCTGGGCGCCTGGATGGCCTTTATCCCCAATCGCGACCTGGCGCTGGTGCGTCTCGCTCATCGTTTGGGGCTCAATCGCCTGGCTGGCGCCGCCAAGCACGGCAAGAACGCCGAGGGCAAGCCTGGCGAGAAGGCCGACAACGCAGCCGAGACCGTCCCGGCACAGCCGAGCGCCCTCGTGCGCTTTTGGTCCTCGCCCGCATCCATCGATGTGTTGGGCGTCGTGGGTCTGGTTGGCCTTGCCGCCATGGTCGCGCTCACCAACGGCTACACCGCGTTCCAGTATCGCGGCGGCACGCTGCTATGCTCCATCCTCACGCTCATGGTCATCGCGGCCTGCGTGCAGCCCCAGGGAATGGTTGCCCGCGCACTGTCCGCCGAGCCGCTCGTGTGGGTTGGCAAGCGCTCGTACAGCATCTACCTGTGGCACTATCCGCTACTGTTGCTCATGAACCCGGTCGCCAACATCAACGATACGCCGTGGTGGCAGTACATTTTGCAGGTGTTGTTGGTGGTCGCCGTAGCCGAATGTTCATATCGCTTTATCGAGACGCCGTTTAGAAAGGGCGCCTTTGGGCGCACCGTATCCGAGTTCCGCGACGGCACCACCGCGCCCGCCAACTGGGTGCGCGCGCACGTCCCTGTCTGCGCAGCCTGCGCTGTCGTGTTGGTCGTTGCACTGGGCGGCCTGATCTTTGTGCCCGAGACGTCTGCGCTGAGCGGTGAGGGCGCCGAAGTCCTCAACAAGGAAGCCAAAAACACCGCGCCCACAGACCAACAGGCGGCCGACGACACCGACAAGGACAACGACGGCTTCCCCGATGGCTCCTACGACCTGTTGATGATCGGTGACTCCGTGTCGCTGCGCGCCGTTGATTCCTTTGACGGCGTGTTCCCGCACAGCCATATCGATGCCGAAAAGGGCCGCCAGTTTGATGCGGGCCGCGCGACATTTGAGGGCTATCTCCAACAGAACCTTGCCGGCAAGATCGTGGTCTTTGCACTGGGCACCAACGGCTTGGTAACCGACGACCAGATCGACGCCATCATGACCGATGCAGGAGATAAGCGTATTGTGGTGTTTGTGAACACGCGCAGCCCGCAGCCGTGGGTTGGCTCTACCAACCAGGCCATCGCCAACGCTGCTACGCGCTACAAGAACGTGCGCGTTATCGACTGGTACGGATACAGTGCCAATCGCAACGACCTGTTCGATGGCGATGGCACGCACCTGTCGACCACTGGCGTGACTGAGTACCTCAACTTGATCCACGATGCAGTCAAGAAGGACCTGCCCGTGCATCCCGAGGATCACGTCAACGATCCGCAGCCGGCGGCCGTCAAGTCTGCCACCGACGCGCTCGTCAATGCGCTCGCTCTCAAGCCGCACAAGCTGGGCACCGACAAGTAACCTGCAGCGCAAACTTCCCACATCCGGAGGGGGTGCCCGCCACGGCAGGCACCCCCTCCGACAGTTAGGGACGTTCCTTATGTGCCGGCACCCAGGGACACTCCTGACACAGCCGAGGAACGCCCTCCTTGCGACCAAATTCTGGGCGCCTCGCCACCCCGAACGTTGTTTCCAAGCCCACACCCGCAGCAAACAACCCAAAATCACTCTTTTCGAGCCGGCTCCAGGTGGCGCGCGCAGACGTGGTGTAAGAGCGTCCCGAGGTCCGTCGCT
>NZ_QROQ01000052.1:0-3213 GCF_003475115.1 Collinsella sp. AF37-9
GTACGGATGAATGTGGGAGGTGTTCGGATAAAGTCGATAATCAAGGGCTCGCAATTCGGCGAGGGTGAGGAGTATGAATTGATCTGCGGGAGTCAGCCGCTCTGATAGAATCGTCCTTGCTGTCGGCAGCCCTCGTGCCGGGCAGAGCCCTCCATTAGATGGGAGGTGATGCCCATGACCGATTTCACCGAGCTCGTGAAGCTCCTGACCGCTACGGTCTCGCTCCTCACGGCCCTTGTCGGCCTTTCCAAGGCACTCAAGCAGGGTTCGAAGCCCAAAAAGAAAGGCCACCGTCGCTAAGACGATGACCTAACTCTATTAAGCAACGGCTCTGCCCAGCTCACTACAACTTGGGCTGCCGTCGGCACCATTCTACCCTCCTGACGAGGAATTCGTCCATATTTCAAAAATCAAATCCTGTTCGCGCGTGGGCGCGTGGGCGTAAACTTTTAGTTGGGCAAACCCGACAGATTGGAGCTTGAAACATGAGGGATATGCACCTCATGTCGCTCATAAAACGTCTCCTGACCTCGAAGGAGAACGTTTTTTAGCGACAGAAGGAGACATAAATATGATCTGGTTTACCAGCGATACCCACTTCGGGCATGAGAACGTGCTGAAGTTCACCGACCGCCCGTGGGAGACGATTTGGCAGATGAACGACGCCATCGTCGACAGCATCAACGGCAGGGTTGCCGTGGACGACGAGCTCTACATCCTGGGGGATTTCTCATTCAAGATGACCGCCCAGGACGCCTACGGGCTGCGCAAGCGGATCGCCTGCAGGCGCATCCACCTCGTCCCGGGAAACCACGACAAGGACTGGACCCAGCCGGCGGTCGCGGGCGCCTTCACCGTGGAGCCGCCGATCTGCGTGCTCAAGATCGACGGGCAGAAGATCGTCCTGAGCCATTACCCCATGGCCGACTGGCAGGGCATGAACCATGGATCGTGGCACCTCCACGGGCACATCCACAGCAGCGGCGGCGCGTACAACGAGTTCAACCGCAAGCAGGGCCTTCTGCGCTACGACGTCGGTTGCGATGCCAATGGGCACTCCCCGGTGAGCCTCGACGAGCTGAGGGAGTGGTTCGCCGGAGTCGACGAGCCGTGCGGCCGGGTGAAATGGCCCTGGTGGGTCAACGAGACCGGCGACAGGCAGGTCGAGCGCGAGCTGGCGGCGTACAAGAGGGAAGAGGCGATTCGATGACGGTCTATGTGACGGGCGACATCCACGGTGGGCTCGACATGCAAAAGCTCCGCGACTGGGAGCTTGGCGATAGTCTTACCAGCGACGACTATCTCGTCGTTGCCGGTGACTTTGGCTTTCCGTGGAACTTTTCTGCCGAGGAATGCGCTGACATCGCTTGGCTCGAGTCGCGCCCCTACACGGCTCTCTTCGTGGATGGCAACCACGAGCGCTTCGACCACTGGGAGGAGCGTCCCATGGAGCCGTGGCACGGCGGGCTGACGCAGCGCCTTTCGGATACTTCGTCTATTCGGCGCCTGACGCGCGGCGAGGTCTTCGAGCTCGACGGCTCGACGGTCTTCACCATGGGCGGTGCCACGAGCGTGGACAGGGAATACCGCGTGCCGCATTCCAGCTGGTGGCCTCAGGAGCTCCCGGACGAGCGCGATTTCGATACCGCGCGGGCAAGGCTCGACGAGGTCGGCTGGAAGGTCGACTGCGTCATCACCCATACCTGCTCGACGCGCATGCTCTCGCCGACGCTCTACCCGGACCCAGGCTGGGAGCGCCCTGATGTGGACCGGCTGACCGGATTCCTCGATGAGCTCGAGGATCGCCTGGACTACAAGCGCTGGTATTACGGCCATTTTCACCGAGACGGCAACCCGGACGAACGTCATACCGTGCTGTACGACCGGATCGTGAGGCTCGGGGACAAACTCCTGCCGTGGGGTGTGTACTGATGGCTGTCTATGTGACAGGAGACGTGCACGGCAGGGCCGAGTACGGGGCCAGCAGGTTCGCCTTCAGGTCTTGGTCGCTGGGCCGGACTCTGACGAGCGACGACGTGGTGATCGTGGCCGGCGACTTCGGCTTTGTCTGGGATGGATCCAACGCCGAGAAATACTGGCTCGACTGGTTCGAATCGAAGCCGTGGACCACGTGTTTCGTAGACGGCAACCACGAGAACCACCGGATGCTGGCAGAACTGCCGGTGCGGGAGTGGAACGGCGGCCTCGTCCATGAGGCGCGACCGCACGTGCTGCACCTGATGCGCGGAGAGGTGTTCGATATCGACGGGCTCACAGTCCTTGCCATGGGCGGTGCCGCGAGCAACGACAGGCAGTATCGCAGGGAGGGGAGGAGCTGGTGGCCCGAGGAGATGCCGAGCGAGGAGGAGATGGAGCACTGCCGCGCCTCGATCGACCGCGTGGGCTGGAGGGTCGATTACGTGGTGACGCATGAGGCTCCTGCTGCCCTGGCTAGAGAGCTGTGCCGGGAGCGCGGACGTGAGTACCGTGGGGATCAGCTGCAAACCTTCCTAGGCGAGCTCGACGGGCGGCTCGACTATCGCGTCTGGCTCTTCGGCCACTACCACGGCGACGAATGGCGCGACGACAGGCATCGCCTGATCTACCGAGACATCGTGCCGATCGAAAATGCTGCGCCCGGTTCTAGGAACCTTCTAGAAGCGCTCTAGAAGGTTCCTAGAAATCAGCAGCCTGGCAGGAGAAGCGCGTGGCTACTCGCCCCTCATCTGGGTCATGACCTCGACCTTGGCCTCGGCCACGGCCGCACGCTGCTCGGAGGCGGCGAGGCGGTCCTTGAGGGCGGCGACCTCGGCCATCAGGTCGCGCTGGGCCAGGAGTGCGTCGTTCAACTCGGCTTGGGCTTTCAGCGCGGCATCACGCTCGCCGCGCAGCCGCTCGATCTCATCGGACATAGCCTCAGCCTCGGCGTGGAGCTGGACGACCTGCCTGTCGAGCTCCCTGGCATCGGTGAGATATCTGATGCTCGCGGCGTGGAGCTCGTTGTTCTCGAGTTCGAGGTTCGCGGTATCGAGTTCGAACTTCTCCTCTATAAAGGCAATCCGCTCATTGCAGTCGGCCTCAATCTTTTCATTCCGATCCGTCGCCTCGGCGAGCTTGCGGCTGAATTCATCCACCTGGTCCCTGAGCAACGCGTTCTCGGTTCTGAGGGTACCGTCAAGATTCTTTCGCAAATTGATCGAGGCGGCCTCGGCC
>NZ_QROQ01000053.1:0-2786 GCF_003475115.1 Collinsella sp. AF37-9
TTAATGTGCTTTCCGTCTTGCGCAGGACTGTAGAGCAGCAAACTTAACCCGCGCCCGCCGGCCCCGGAGACCCTCCCGGAGGGACCGAAAAAATTTTCAAAAAAGTTGTTGCGCGCCGGACAGACTTCTGTGTATACTAATCCCCGCAGCGCACGCGAGCGGAAACAAACGCGAACGTCTGCCTGGGGAGTTAGCTCAGTTTGGTTAGAGCGCCGGCCTGTCACGTCGGAGGTCGCGGGTTCGAGCCCCGTACTTCCCGCCAACGCAATTAAAGCCACGTCTTCGGACGTGGCTTTTTGCGTTTGATACACTTTGTTTCGATAGAACGATCGCCCTGGCGCATCTTCGCCCAGAATCCCCGCCCCTTCGGGAACGCAAGTAAAATCTAATAAGCATATCTGTCTAAACAACAGCTTTGTTGCGCAACACCTGTTCAACGAGACAGGGGGTTAGGTTATACTAAATTGCACTGTAGGCCGCATCTGATGCATTTCGCTCCAAGCGCGGCACTCAGTGGATATCCGATTTACCATTTGGATGTCCTAGCGGTCATTTAGCGTCTCGACACAAGCTCGGCCCCGGAGCTCGTTCGAGCTGTTCGTATTCCTTGAAAGGGGAAAAATGGACATATCGAGGAAGACTGATTACGCCCTTCGTATGCTGGCGATGCTTGCCGAGGATCCGGAGCGTTTGCTTTCTGTTCGCACCGCTGCCGAAGAGGTCAATGTCCCGTATTCGTTTGCCCGCTCGATTCAGCACGGTTTGGTCCAGGCCGGTATTGTGGAGAGCCTGCGTGGCGTCCACGGTGGCATGCGTCTCAAGGTCAGTCCGGACGACGTCACTATCCGCCAGGTCGTCGAGGCCGTTCAGGGCCCCATGGTTATGAACGACTGCACCGCGCCCGACGGCGACTGTGCGCGCATGGGCACGTGCTGCTATCATCCCCTGTGGGCCGGAGCCCAGGCGTTGATGCGCGACTATCTCGATTCCGTTTCGCTCGGCGATATCGTCGCCCATCGCCAGTTCCCGGCTGTTGATCCCAAGTTCGCCGACCGCGATGCGTTTCCCGAGTACGCCACCTGCGCGTGCGCTTGCCGGGAGGAATAGCGCAGCATAAGGAGCATTGCCATGATTCAGGACCCCTTTCGTTCGATGATTCGTTCGGAAGGGGTCCTGCGTTATCGCGACCTTCCGTGGCGCCGCACGCGCGACCCGTATATCATCTGGCTTTCCGAGGTCATGCTGCAACAGACGCAGGTGCCGCGCGTGGAGACGCGCATGCCGGCGTGGCTCGATCGCTTTCCGACCGTTCAGGCGCTCGCTCAGGCCGCTCCTTCCGATGTTTTGGACGCTTGGCAGGGGATGGGCTACAACCGACGCGCTCTGGCGCTCCACAAGGCCGCTCAGCGCGTTGTGGAGGACTGGGACGGTGAGTTTCCGCGCGAGACGCGTGACTTGGTCGCTCTGCCTGGTATTGGCCCGGCAACGGCGCAAGGTATCCGGTCGTTCGCGTTTGACCTTCCAGGCGTGTATCTGGAGACCAACGTGCGCACGGTCTTTCTGCATCACTTCTTTCCCGATGTACCGGCTGTTCCCGACCGCGAGCTGGTGCCGCTGATTCAGGCGGCCTGTCCGTCGGTCCCCGGTGCGGCGACCGACGAGATCGCTCCCTTTGCCGTGCCGCTCGATGATGCCGACACGCCGCGCGCGTGGTATTACGCGTTGCTGGACTACGGCGCATATCTAAAAAAGACGTTGCCCAATCCGTCCAGGCGCTCGGCGGGCTATAGCCGTCAATCAAAGTTTGAGGGCTCACGTCGCCAAAAGCGCGCGCATATCGTGCGCATGTTGCTGGCAGCGCGCGATGGCCAACCGGCGGGGATTACGCTTGCTGATGCCGTGGTGGGCGTTAACGATATGGAAGCGGCGGCTGGGCGCGGGCCGGTCGAGCGCGACTTGATCGCGGGCATTCTAGCTGACCTGGAGCGCGAGGGCTTTTGCCGAGCCGAGGACGATCGTTGGTTGAGTGTGTAGCCCGCTCAAATCTGAAGAACGGGATTGTAAGGTTTAAATTCTCGGCTTGAGGGGCATCCTAAAGACGAGGCCGCTCGGAGCCTACGGGCGGCATGCGTTGAAGGGAAGTACACCTATGGATTTTGAGAACTCCCAAACCAAGAAGAACCTTGAGACCGCTTTTGCCGGTGAGTCCCAGGCACACACCAAGTATCGCTACTATGCCTCCAAGGCCAAGAAGGACGGCTACGTTCAGATCTCGAACATCTTTGCCGAGACGGCTGGCAACGAGTCCGAGCACGCCAAACTGTGGTTTAAGTATCTGCACGATGGCGCCGTCCCCGATACCCTGGACAATCTGCGCGATGCCGCCGCGGGTGAGAACTACGAGTGGACCACGATGTACGACGAGTTTGCCAAGACCGCCGAGGAAGAGGGCTTTGCCGAGATTGCCGCAAAGTTCCGTGGTGTCGCCGCCGTCGAGAAGGCCCACGAGGAGCGCTACAACAAGCTCGTCGAGCGCATCGAGTCGGGCGAGGTGTTTGAGCGTGAGGGCGTAAAGGTGTGGAAGTGCCTGAACTGCGGGCACCTGCACGTTGGTGCCGAGGCGCCTGAGGTGTGCCCGGTTTGTAACCACCCGAAGGCGTACTTTGAGGAGCAGGTGGTGAACTACTAGCGCTTGGCGCTGGCTGCTGCGGAGCGCAGGGCGGGAGGCCGGATCGCCTTCCCTCCCCGCTCACGGCTCCGCAGGGTCGCGTTGAGGGAAGGCGATC
>NZ_QROQ01000054.1:0-2639 GCF_003475115.1 Collinsella sp. AF37-9
AGGGGGCAGGTTCTCCACGTGTTACTCAGCCGTTCGCCACTCGCTTCTGCCCGAGGGCAGGTGCCGTTCGACTTGCATGTGTTAGGCGCGCCGCCAGCGTTCATCCTGAGCCAGGATCGAACTCTCCGTCCAAAATAAATGGGCTTCGAGCCCGTCCGGTCCTCACAACTATTAGCTGATCGGTTCCGTTCGATTCATATGGTTCTATTAGATAGGAAAAGGAATTTCTCGGGGCCGCCTCTCGGCGGCCTTGCGAAAAACAAATCCAAGTTAGACCATTTCAAATGGTTCGATGTCTGCCCGGATGCGACACTGAATGTGTCCATCCTCGCAGTATCCGGTTCTCAAGGTGCACGCCCCGCGGCTGATCCGGTTGCACCGGGCCGCGCGGCAAGGAGATATATTGCCAGACCGGAGGGGCCCCGGGGGCGGGAATCTGGGCGTACACATTTCCTACACATATAAGGACTCTCGGCTGACTGGATAATATAAGAGGGGGCCTCGTTTCCGAGACCCCCTCTTTCGTCTATCTATAGAAATAGGCTTTCAAAGCCTTAGGCCAACAGCTTGCGACCGGACTCCTCAATCGCGTCAAGTGCTGCATCAGCCTCGGCGGCATCCGCGCCCTTGGCAAAGATATACAGCTTGATCTTGGGCTCGGTGCCAGAAGGACGGACGATACCCTTGTTGCCACCCTCGAGATCGAACTCAATGACATTAGCCTTCGGCAGGCCGTTCACGCAGGTGTTGTAATCCACGACGGCCTCAATCTTAGAACCGGCGAGCTCCGCAGGCGGGTTCTCGCGCAGACCGGCCATGATGCCGGCCATCTTTGCCGCACCCTCAGCACCCGGATAGCTCAGCGAAATCGTCTTATTGTGATAGTAGCCATACTTCTCGTACAGCTCGTGCATCGCATCGGCGAGGTTCTTACCTTGCAGCTTGTAATACTGAGCCATCTGGCAAATCAGCAACGAAGTGCTCACGGCGTCCTTGTCGCGCACATGGTCGCCAGCCAGATAGCCGTAGCTCTCCTCAAAACCGAAGATAAAGCGATCGACTTCACCAGCATCGGAAAGCGAGGTAATGATGTCACCGATGTACTTGAAGCCCGTCAGGCAGCGACGAAGCTCAAAGCCATACTCCTCGGCCAGAGCATCGACCATGGCGGAAGAAACGATAGTAGTAACGGCAACCTTCTTAGTGAGGTCCTCACCGCGGGCAGCACGGGTCTTGCAGATATAGTCGAGCAGCAGAACGCCCATCTCATTGCCGGTCAGCAGCAGATAGTCGTCGCCATTCTTAACGGCAACGCCAACACGGTCGGCGTCAGGATCGGTTGCAAGCAGCAAATCAGGGTGAACCAGCTCACAGAGATCGATGCCTTTCTGCATGGCCTGACGGATCTCGGGGTTAGGATACGGGCAGGTCGGGAAATCGCCGTTAGGTTCCTTCTGCTCGGGAACAACCGTGACATCAGTGATGCCAGCGCGTTCGAGCACCGTGGTGACGGGAATGAGGCCGGTGCCATTCAGCGGCGTATAGACAAACTTGAGCGGTGCGCCAGCAATCTCCTCGGCAGAAAGATTCGTAACGCCGCGGGCGAGAACGGCGTCGTAATAACGCTCGAGGCACGAGTCATCGATCCATTTGACCAGACCCTGCTCAAGAGCCTCATCGAAGTCCATGGACTTCACGCCGGTGAACGTATCCGTCTCGGCGATAGCCTTAGAAATTGCATCGGCGGCCTCGCTGGTGATCTGGCAGCCGTCGGGGCCATAGGCCTTATAGCCGTTATACGGCGCCGGGTTATGACTAGCGGTCATGCAAATGCCACCGGAGCACTTAAGATCACGGACGGCCCAGGAGAGCGTCGGCACAGGAGAAATCTTGGGATACACGAGGGCAGTCACGCCGTTTGCTGCAAGAATGGCAGCCGTCGTCTTAACGAACAGTTCACCCTTATTGCGGCTATCGCGAGCGATGGCAACCGTCGGATGCTCAAAGGTCGCATTGAGATAGTCAGCAAAACCCTGCGTCGCGCGACCGACCGTATAGATATTCATACGGTTAGTGCCCGCACCGATAGTGCCGCGAAGACCGGCAGTACCGAAGGCGAGATCCTGGAAGAAAGCGTCGGTGATGGCGTCCTCATCACCCTGCTCCTTCATCGTGTTGAGCTCTGCGAGGAGCTCCTCGTCCTTGACATTGGCAATCCAAGTATCAAGCAGCTCATGAACATCTGCCATGTGAGTCCTTCCGTCACAATCAATAAAACGACCCGTGTAAAACAGGACAAGCGCATCAGCGCGCTAAAGCAAATATTAGTCCATTGAGAACAGAGAACCGGCCACAGAACGGTGAACGTTTATATTCACCGGTGGATGATTGGATTGATTTAATTACATAGAGAATGTCGCCTTTTAACGCAAAAAGGGGGAGGCCGCGAGGCCTCCCCCTTCTCAGTTCAAGCGTACGGCTCGGTGCCGTCCACCGGTCAGCGGCGCCCTGGCCTCCCACGGGCTGGCCCCGCAGTACTCTCGGCGCGATGGGGCTTAGCTTCCGGGTTCGGAACGGGACCGGGCGTGCCCCCCATGCTCTGGCCGCTGACCGGTGGGCGGCGCCCACCGTTACGGTGA
>NZ_QROQ01000055.1:0-1901 GCF_003475115.1 Collinsella sp. AF37-9
CGGCCCGCGCTGCATGAGCATGCCCTTCTGGCGCGAGGACCTCTAAGGTTTTCAAAGACCCGTACAGGTCTTACTACAAACATCTAGCTGCCATTAGATGTCTCCCAATGGGACGGTGCGGTTCTTTCGCACCGTCCCATTCATGTTTATTGACGCTAAATTAAGATCAGATAAGGTGGCCATGGATATCAAGACAATTGGCGTTGAGGAATGGCTCAACGTTTGGGAGAAGAGTGCTACCTGGGATATCGCTCAGTCGACGATCTCGTCGCTCACCATGGGTGAGCTTCGCGCACTTGACGAGCAGGACGGTGCTACGTTCTACGAGCGCCTGGATCGCGAGAAGATGAATTACGGCTGGATCGAGGGTTCGCCGGAGTTTAAGGCCGAAGTCGCCAAGCTGTATCGTCGCGAGGTCAATCCCGATCACATTTTGCAGACCAATGGCTGTACGGGTGCTAACCTCAATGCCATCATGGCTGTTGTCGAGCCCGGCGATCACGTGATTGCCGAGTGGCCTACCTATGCGCCGCTCTATGAGATTCCGCGTACGCTCGGTGCCGAGGTCGAGTATTGGGAGCTTCGCGAGGAGCTCGGCTGGAAGCCCGATATCGAACAGCTCAAGCACCTCGTTCACCCCAACACCAAGCTCATCTGCATCAATAACGCATCGAACCCCATCGGTACGGTGCTCGATGCCGATACGCTCGGCCAGATTGCCGAGATCGCCCGTTCGGTGGGCGCCTATGTGCTGTGCGACGAGGTGTATCTGCCGCTCGAGAACACCGAGTCCTTTATATCGATGGCCGACGTGTACGAGAAGGCCATTGTCACCAACTCGGTGTCCAAGACCTATTCGACGCCTGCGGCTCGCGTGGGCTGGGTCGTGGCCGACGAAGAGGTCTCCAACCGCATCCGCACCTATCGTGACTACACCATGATCTGCGGCGGCGTGTTCAACGACGCCCTGGCGACCTACGTGCTCGAGCACAAGGATAAGATCCTTGAGCGCAACCGTAAGATCGTGTTTGGCAACTGTGATATCGCTCAGGCATGGATCGATACGCAGAGCCGCGTCTCTTGGACGGCGCCGCAGGGCGTATCCACCTCGTTTATCCAGCTGGATATTCCGGAGGACGATGAGGAGTTCTGCAAGCGCCTGTTGGCCGAGAGGGGGGTGCTGCTGGTTCCCGGCAGCCGCTTTGAGCTTCCCTGCGGCGCGCGTCTGGGCTACTGCGCGAGCGAAGACGTTCTTCGCGAGGGCCTGAGGCTTCTGGGCGAGGCGCTGGCGGAGTTTGATCGCTAGGATTCCGACGGCTCTCAAAGCCACTCAAATCTGTCTACGATTATCGATAACAGACCCGTTTCCCATGAGGGGAGCGGGTCTGTTTTTCTATACCGAGAAGTCAAGTTGTTACAAATGAGGCCGTAAGGCGAGCCGGTGTTCGTTGGGCCTTATACTGAACTTCCGGTGAACGGTACCAAGCGTCTGGTAAACGGTAATATGCATACCAGAAATGAATAGGACAAACTTTTTTCTGAATAAAAATGAAAATGGTTGAGACGCGGTATGAATCGCTAATTCTATTCATAGCTTTATTAGAAATATGCAATTTGAGGGTGGTTTAATAAAGTTAAGTTCCATTTGCCATTTGGACTGAAAACGCGTTTTAGCACGTAAATACACTTTATTATATCAAAGTGTGCCATGCGTGAAGTATATGTGTATGCCGTTCACCCCTCATATAAAACCGTTCGGGGGCGAGGTGGAAGTATGGACTGATTTTGGATATAAATATGTCGTCAGCAATAACGCCTCACACGGAGGGGCGCTAACGAATCGGCCCTGACAGGGGCCCGAAAGAAAGGTAGGAGGCCATGACGAAAGGTCTGCACGTGCC
>NZ_QROQ01000056.1:0-1897 GCF_003475115.1 Collinsella sp. AF37-9
AGCTGCTTGGTGAGCACCAGGCGGCCGAGCATGGCGAAGCCCATGGCCGGCAGGATGTTGGCGGCCACGCCGCAACCATCGATCACAAAAGACGGGATAAAGTCGAGTAGGCCCTGGATGGCACCGGAACCCAGATAGAAGGCGCCGCCACACAGCAGGAAGTACTCGAGGCAGCCCCAAAGTCCCATTCCCCAATGAACGGCGTAGATGCCTTTAAGGTTTCCCTTGAGGGCGAACTTGTCTGCCATGTCGACAAACACGGCGAACAGGGCGTTGGTAATGTTGCCGATCGTCAGCGAAAGGACGGCGATGGGCATGGCGAGCGCGATGGCCGTCTCGGTACCCTGACCGAGCTGAATGGCAAACGCGCAGGCGAGCACGCCGCCGACGGTTTCGTTAGGCGGTACGTAGGCGCCGATGGAGATCGAGCCCATGAATAGCAACTCCAGGCTGGCGCCAACGGCAAGGCCAGTCTGCAGGTCCCCCAGCACCAGGCCCACGAGCGGGCACAGGACGATGGGGCGGAACGCGTAGAGGGTGCCGAGCTGGTAGTCGAGGCATCCAAACGCTCCGACTAAGCCGACGAGGATTGCTTGGACAAGCATAATTCCTCCCAATAAGGAATATCGAACCGTCGTCACACCCGTCGCGCGCGTTGTTGATATCAATTCCGGGAGTTCGATCACACGGCTCGAAGCGTACCTGGTGTGCTGCGAACACCCATGCCAGGTACAAATGATTTGATACCAATTATAGATATGCAGGTTCTTACTATTTAATACCACTCGCTCAGCGGGGTGTTTTTTACCGTAAACGGCAGACGTATCCCATCAGGCGCGCCCTTTGTTTCGATGGCGGACAAGCGCCACCAGAAAGCCATCGCCAAAGGCATCGTATGCCAAGTTGCCTACAATCACCAAAACGATTATCGCCGCGCCCAAAAACTCGTTCCAGCGAAAGACCTCGCCAAAGAGGAGCGCCGACCAGCAGGGAGCGAGCACGACCTCGCTCATGCAGACCAAGTTGGCCGCAAACGCGTTAGTGCGCGCAATCCCCTTGGCATACAGCACGCTCGCAAGGCCACTGCAAAAAAGGCCGTGCACCAGCATAAGCCCCCACTCAAACGGTCTCACGGAGTCTAGGGCACCGGCAAAATAGACGATCGGCAACATCGAGATACCGCAGGAGATGAGCGAGGACACCATGGGCGACGCATCGGGGCGAGAGTTCAAAAAGAAACACAGCCCAAAGGTGGCGCCCGAAATGACGGCAAGCAGGTTGCCGAGCATGCCCTCGGCACTCAAATCGCCTAAAAAGAAAAGTCCCATACCCGTAAAAGCAACCACCACGGAGGCAATCTTCGCAGGCGAGGGCAACGTGCGAGTTGCGAGCGATTGATACACGATAACGAAAATCATCGAGGTGTACTGCAGGACGATCGCGTTGCCGACCGTCGTAAGCTGGTTGGCAAAGTTAAACGTGGTGCCCGTCACGAAGTTGCAGACGGCCACAAGGACAATAAGACGGCTGACGCGGAGGATGGGCCTGCCAACGAGCAGGATAAAGAGCGCCATAAATATTGCCGTAACGGCACCGATCAAAAGAGCTGACTGCGAATTGGCGCGAACGAGGATGCCGATAAAACTCCACAAGAGCGCCGTGCCAAATAGATACATCGCCCCGCTCACGCCATTATCGGGTGGATTGTCAGATCGAATCACGAAGCACCTCCAACTAGCTTTCGGTAATAAAAAACGGCGACCACAACGGGTCGCCGTTTCCCTTGGGGGCAGATAATAGGTCGGGCCCTTACGCCAGCACGCCGAAGAACGCGCCGACGATGCCCACGGCCATGGTGGCCACGATCAGCACCATGGGGTTGATCTTCTTGGACAGC
>NZ_QROQ01000057.1:0-297 GCF_003475115.1 Collinsella sp. AF37-9
CCACGAACGCCTGCGAGATGTGGATCCCGCACTGCGAGCCCGTCGCCTTCAGTGTCCCGGTGCCGCGAAGCGTCAGGTTGCCCCACACCTCCATGCCGCACAGCGTGATGTCCGCATCGGGCGCATGTGACTCCGTCACGGAGTTTTACCCGGCAAGCGTCAGCACCAGGTCGCCTTTGGCGCCGATGGCCTCGCCCGCGTAGCCGTTAAGGTCAAGGTGGTCGGCATCGGTCCAGGCCCAGCCGGGGCCCGACACGCCCGGCTCGTAGTACGTCGCGCCCGCGATGATGAGGCTCT
>NZ_QROQ01000057.1:307-1789 GCF_003475115.1 Collinsella sp. AF37-9
ACGCCCGGCTCGTAGTACGTCGCGCCCGCGATGATGAGGCTCTCCGCGCCCGCTGCATAAGAAGGCCCGCCCAGCAAAACGCATAGGCAGGTAATCGTCATTGTGCAGCTACATATCCAACAAGATTGAACAAATTGGATGCCATTAGGTTGAAATCCGAATGGTTTTGGTGGTTTCGATATTAAGGGAATTATCGGAACAGCTCATCATGGCTGCCAGTGCGTTCAAAGAAAGCTACCTCTTCGTTTGATGACCATATGACAAGCCAGTCGCCAGAGTTTGCTACGTGACATTCGTTTCGCCCTGCCCAGTTGCCGCTTAGCCGGTGCATATTATGACGTCGCTTTAATATGTCCATTGACTCAGGTGTATTCTGTAGCACCAGGTCAATTAGCTTTTGAAGCTCAGATAAATCCCATTTACGGCGCTTTGCTTTTTTCTTTAAATCTCGGGAGAAGGCTGCAGAGAACTCTGCGGTTAACGTGCTCATTGTGCCATCGCCGCAGCGATCAGATCGGCGCCATTGTCAAAGCGTCCTTTTTTGCCAGATGCAAGAAAAGCGTCCCCCTCGCGAATGGCCTCAAGGCTTTCGGCACTGGGCTCCTCAGGGGCAAAAGTCAACGGGATGCGATGGGTGTTGACCATTTGCTTGAAGAAAGCGCGAGTCACGGACGACAAATCAAGTCCATAGTAATCAGCAACTTCCGCCGCCTCGCGTTTGAGGTCGTCGTCAACCCTGATGGTTAATGTTGAGCTTGCCATTTTTAGACCTTCCAATCGCGTGAGTGTACCCTTAGTATAACGCACATACAATAGTTGATTATGTTATTGCAAGTAATTACATAGTCATTTAAGTGGTATGGCACGTCATACATTGCATGCACGAAAAAGGCAACGCTCCCTATCCGGAAATGTTGCCCTTAAAGCTTCAACAGAGGTCTTGTATTGCAGCTAGGTGCGTCGCGCAGTCTCAGCAGCGATATGTGGCACCAAAAAGCACCAACCCCAGCAGGAATAACGATAAAGATGCAGCGATCCAGTTGCAGTCGCCGGTCTTGGGGAGTGCCGCAGTTGTCGCGGTGGCAGCCTTGGGCTTGGTTGTCTTGGCGACCGTGGTCTTGGTTACTGTCTTTGTTGTCTTGGTTGGCGTGGCCGCGTGTTTCAGAGAGGGATTTGCCGTGGGGCCTGTGGTGGGCTCTCCGGCTGCGGGGCTAGCATCGGTGGGTGACTTTTCCGCGCTATCGCCAGTCACCTCGCCCCCACCGGTCTCCCCCGCCGGCGCCGTGGCGCCCTTGGGTTCAATCACCACATGCTGTGCCACCGCACCGGCAGCATCCACCACGCCACCAGCACCAAAAGCCCCGCCAGCAGGCGCCACAAATCGCGCGGACACAAGCGACCCGCCCAAGCACGCAACGCCGCCGTCGGCACCGGCCGCATCAAGCCACGAGGCGTCGACGGAAAGCCGACAGCCGGCCGCAC
>NZ_QROQ01000058.1:0-1636 GCF_003475115.1 Collinsella sp. AF37-9
GGTTGATTTCCGATCTCAGCCGAACACACTGAGCAAATAGGCCGTTCCCGCACCTAGCCGAACGCCCCGCGGCCCCTCCCGGGGCCCGGGGGCGCCGTTTTCCCAGTTGAAGGAACGGTGGAGATGTGTTTCGATGGGTCCGGTGGCCATGCTCCGCCCGCCGCCCGGCACCTCTTCCCAGACTCAGCCGGACGGTCGGTTCCGTCTATTCCGTTTTCCCTTAGGCTAGGACAGCGGGGCATCGCCCCTTTCCTCGCGCGCCCGCGCGATGAGCCCCGGCGTCAGGTCGAGCCCGTCGATGGGCACGTCCTCGATGCCGTACGCCTCCAGCAGCGCCGCCGCGTCGTCGCCGAGCATCGCCCGGAAGGCGCGGGCGGGCGTCGCGAAGCCGAGCGCGCCGCGGGGCTCGGAGTTCACGTGCGACATCGCCAGCGCAAGGTCGGCCGGGGCCAGCCGGTCGAACCTGAGGCCGCGGCCCTTGGGCAGCAGCTTCCTGATCTCGACGTGGTTGCGCTCGCAGGCGCCCTTCTGGTCGCTGCGCCTAGGGTCGCAGTAGAACAGCCTCGTCTCGCCCCGCCCCTCGCCGAGCAGCGCCGCGATCGCGCCCTCGTCGGAGAACTCGGCGCCGTTGTCGGTGAGCACGGCGCGGAACACGCGGCGCGTCCCGTCGGCGCCGAGGACCGCCCGGACGCCCTCCAGGGCGCCCGCGACGCACCCGGCGGTCTTCTCCTCCAGCGGCAGCGCGAGCTGGAGCCTGCTGGGGCGGTGCAGCAGCGTGAGCAGGCAGGCGGAGTCCTCCCGGGCCCCCTCGACGGTGTCCATCTCCCAGGCGGCGGCGCACGCGTCCTCCCCGAGGGCGAGGAACGCGGCATGCGACCTGCGGGCGGAGTGGCGGGTCGCCGCCCGGCACGCGGCGCGCTTCCTCGGCCTGTAGCCGACCTTGCGCCTGAGCTCCATGTTGGTCATGCCGTCGTAGCCCGCCGAGACCCAGCGGTAGATGGTCGACGGCGACAGGTCCACCGGGCCGCCGTTGCGCGCCGCCATCTGCTCGGGCGACAGCCCCCGGCGCAGGCAGTCCCTTATCGCCTCCAGCCTGGCCGCCGCGGCGGGCTCGTCGGCGTCTATCCCGCGCCTGGACGAGACGAGGACCGAGTCGGCGCACAGCTGCGCGGCCCGGGCCTCGTAGAAGACGTGGGGGCGGCGCTTGCAGCCGATCGCGCGGTACCGCCCGCACCCGTTGCAGCAGCGCGGCCACGCGGCCAGGCGCGGGCAGGCCGCCGACAGGTCGGCGGAGGCGTCAACGCGCTCGCCGCGCCTGGCCTTCGGCGCCGTCACGAACCTGTGCGACGCCACCTCGGCGCTCACCGTCGAGGGCGACCTGCCCAGCTCCCTCGCGATCTCCCTGCACGACGCCCCGCGCTCCAGCATCCTCTGGACCGTGTCCCGCTCGTGCCTCGTGAGCCTTCCGTAGGCCCTCGGGACCGCCCTTGCGGAGCCCCTTTTCTTCTTTCCGGACATGCCGTCCTCCGATCTCCCGGGGCCGGCCGATCCGGCCCTCAGGGTATCGGGTTCCCACATTCATCCGTACATGTACGGATGAATGTGGGAGGTGTTCGGATAAAGTCGATAATCAAGG
>NZ_QROQ01000059.1:0-1506 GCF_003475115.1 Collinsella sp. AF37-9
GGTAGCGCGCAGAGATGTGGTGTAAGAGGCGGGGCATGCCCCGCCTCCGCCCTTTCTTGAAAGGGAGGGGACACCGCCTAGAATTCGTCGTTGGAGTAATGAAGGTGACGAATGGAAGGAAAGGCGATGCCCCAAGAAGAGAGTGTACTGCGCCTCGGCCGCGACGAGGCCCTCGAGGCGGCGAGGCTTTGGCAGGAGTGCGGCGACGCGCGCGAGTTCGCGTGCAGGGTGCTGGGCAGCGTGATGAACGCGCTGATGGACTCCGAGGCCCAGCAGATGTGCGGCGCGAGCCGCAACGAGCGCAGCGACGGCAGGGAGAACAGCCGCAACGGCTACCGCCCCAGGTCGCTCAAGACCGCCGTGGGCGACGTGGAGCTCGAGATACCCAAGCTCAGGCACGGCACCTACTACCCCGAGGGCATGCTCGCGCGATGGTCGCGCGTCGACACCTCGGTGGCCGCCATCGTGCAGGAGATGTACGTATGCGGCGTGTCCACCCGCAAGGTCGAGCGCGTGGCGTCCAAGCTGGGCATATCCTCGCTGTCGAGCTCGGAGGTCTCGAGCCTCTGCTCCGACCTCGACGCCGAGGTGGCGGAGTTCCGCCGCCGCGACCTGTCGGGCACGCCGTGCTGCTACCTGTGGCTCGACGCTACCTACATGAGCTGCAGGGTCGGCTCGTCGGTCGTCTCGCAGGGCGTCGTGACCGCGATCGGGCTGGGCGCCGACGGGCGCAAGCACTTCCTGGGCTGCGACGTGGTCGACACCGAGAGCGAGGACTCCTGGGCGGCATTCCTCGGCGGGCTGCGCGAGCGCGGGCTGGCCGGCGTTCGCCTCGTGGTCTCCGACAGCCACGCCGGGCTCGTGGCCGCCGTCTCGCGCCTGTTCCAGGGCTGCGCCTGGCAGCGCTGCGTGACGCACCTGCAGCGCAACCTCCAGAGCGCCTGCTCGGGCAGGCCCGAGGACTCCAAGGCGGCCGTCAGGGACCTCGTGCACGCCGCGGTCTACCAGGACGACCCCGACCTCGCGCGCTGCGTGTGGGCCGAGGCGGCGCCCTGGGTGGCGTCGGTGTCCGCCAGGGCCGGCGAGGTCTTCGAGCAGGCCGAGGACTCCGCGCTGGCGTTCACGGCCTTCCCCAGGGCGCACTGGGCCAAGCTCCGCACCAACAACGTCCAGGAGCGTGCCAACCGCGAGATCAAGCGCCGCTACAGGGTCGTGCAGTCCTTCCCCTCGAGGGAGTCGATGCTGCGTCTGACGTGCGCGAGCCTCATGGAGACCGAGGGACAGTGGTCCCAGCAGCGCGTGTTCTCCGAGGCCTCGGCCGCCGAGGGCTTCGCCGAGCCCGCGGACAGGCCGGCCCCGACAGAGGGGAGGCGCCGCGCGCTCGGGCGGCGCGCCAGGGAGATAGTGGACGAGATAGTCGAGAGGCGCGGTCTCAAGAAGGAGTAACATCGGGACTTGCAGCGACGGACCTCGGGACGCTCTTACACCACGTCTGCGCGCGCCACC
>NZ_QROQ01000006.1:0-32239 GCF_003475115.1 Collinsella sp. AF37-9
ACTTAATGTGCTTTCCGTCTTGCGCAGGACTGTAGAGCAGGAAACTTCATATGCGGCCCTCCCGGGCGCAAGCAAAAGGGCGACCCCTGTCCAGAGTCGCCCTTGTTGAGCTGCTTATGTGCGACTGTTACTCGGCGTCGTGGTGACGGCGGGGCTTGCGGCCTCCGTTGTCGCCGGGACGGCGCGGGCGGTCGCTGCGCTCGGAGCGCTCGCGACGCGGACGCTCACGACGCTGGAAGTGCTCGCCGTCACCCTCGGAGGCACCCTCGGCGCGAGCCGGGGCCTCGGGCTTGTCGAGACGATCGAGCGAGATCTTGCCGCGATCGTCAACCTCGATGACGACGACCTTGACCTCGTCGCCCACGTTGAGGACATCCTCGACCTTCTCCACGCGGCCCTTGGCGACGCGGGAGATGTGCAGCAGGCCGTCCTTACCGGGCAGCAGGTTCACGAAGGCGCCGAAGGGCTGGATGGAGACAACGCGACCGGTGTACTCCTCACCCGGCTCGGGAACCTTGATGATGAGCTTGATGCGCTCGACGGCTTGATCGACGGACTCGCCGGTGCCGCCGACAAAGACGGTGCCGTCCTCCTGGATGTCGACCGAGGCACCGGTCTCGTCCTGGATGCCGCGGATGACCTTACCACCAGAACCGATAACGTCGCGGATCTTGTCGGTCGGAACCTGGATGGAGACGATGCGCGGAGCGGTGCTGCGCGTGGTGTGGCGCGGCTCGGGGATCACATCGAGCATCTTCTGCAGGATGAAGGCGCGACCCTCCTTGGCCTGCTGCAGGGCGCGGGCCAAGATGTCGAAGGTAAGACCGGTGGCCTTGTTGTCCATCTGCAGGGCGGTGATGCCCTCGGTGGTGCCGGTGACCTTAAAGTCCATGTCGCCCAGGAAGTCCTCGAGACCCTGGATATCGGACAGGACCACGGTCTTGCCCTCCTCCTGGATCAGGCCCATGGCGATACCGGAGACCGGGCGCTTAATAGGCACGCCGCCGTCCATAAGGGCGAGCGTGGAGCCGCAGGTCGAAGCCATCGAAGAGGAGCCGTTGGACTCCATGACCTCGGAGACCACGCGAATAGCGTAGGGGAACTCGTTCTCGTCGGGGAGCACCGGGAGCAGGGCGCGCTCGGCCAGGTTGCCGTGGCCGATCTCGCGGCGCTTGGGGCTGCCCATGCGGCCAGTCTCGCCGGTGCAGAACGGCGGGAAGTTGTAGTGGTGCATATAGCGCTTGCCCTCGGTGGGCTCGATGGTATCCAGACGCTGACCCTCGTTGAGCATACCGAGCGACAGGACGGAAAGCACCTGGGTCTGGCCACGCTGGAACAGACCGGAGCCGTGAACGAGCGGCAGGTAGTTATCCTTCACCATGATGGGGCGAATCTCATCGGCGGCACGGCCGTCGACGCGCTCGCCGGTCTCGACGACCATGGTGCGCATAGCCTTCTTCTCGAGCTTCTTGAGCGCCACGGGGATCTCGCGCTCCCAAGCGGCCTGCTCCTCCTCGGTGAACTCGGCACGGATGGACTCCTTCAGAGCCTCGACCTTACCGATACGGGAGAGCTTGTCGGCATCGCGAAGGGCGGCGGCCATCTCGTCGTAGTGGGCGAAGATGCGCTCCTGGACCTCCTCGACGGGCTGGTCGAGCGGGTACTCCTTCTTGACGATGGCGCCATTGACCTGCTCCCACTCGGCAACGAACTCGTCTTGGGCCTGGCAGAAGGCAGCGAGGGCCTCCTGGCCAAACTTCATGGCGGCGAGCATGTCGTCCTCGGAGATCTCCTCGGCGCCGGCCTCGACCATCGAGATGAAGTCGGCAGAGCCGCCCAGCTCCAGGTCCAGGTCGGAGTTCTCGCGCTCCTCGTAGGTGGGGTTGACGATAAACTCGCCGGTCTCCACGTTACGGCCGATGCGCACGCAGGCAAGCGGGCCCTCGAAGGGCACGCCGCCGAGCGTCATGGCCAGGGAGGCACCCATGACGTTGATGACGTCGAAGGGGTTGACCTGGTCGGCGACGAGCGAGGTAGCGACGATGTGCACCTCGTTGCGGAAGCCATCCGGGAAGCTCGGGCGGATCGGGCGGTCGATCATGCGAGCCGTAAGCGTGGCCTTCTCGCTGGGACGGCCCTCGCGCTTAAGGTAGCCACCCGGAATGCGGCCGGCGGCGTACATCTTCTCGTTGAAGTCGACGGTCAGCGGGAAGAAGTCGTAGTTCTTGCGCTCCTTGGAGACGACCACGGTGTCGAGCATCGTGGTATCGCCCTGCTTGACCAGGCAGGCGCCGGTGGCCTGCTTGGCAAGCTCGCCCGACTCAAAGGTGTAGGTCTTGCCGTACAGCTCAAAGGTCTTGGATACGAGTGTCATTGTTCTCCTTTACCCCACAGGCCCCTTGCCTGCGGGCTTCTCATGTGACGTGGGCCCCCTGCCCCCGCCACGCTTCAGAGCGTGATTGTTCGCGCCCTTACACAAAAAGAGCGCCCCGCTGCGCAGGACGCTCTTAGCATGTACAAATCCTACTGGATGTTGTCGCGGATGCCCAGAGCCTTGATGAGCTCACGGTACTCGACAATGTCGTTCTTCTTGATGTAGGAGAGAAGACGACGACGACGGCCGACGAGCATGAGCAGGCCACGACGGGTGTGGAAGTCCTTCTGGTGGGACTTCATGTGCTCGGTCAGCTCCTTGATGCGCTCGGACAGGATGGCGACCTGAACCTTGGGGTTGCCGGTGTCGACCGGGGTGTTACCGAACTGGGCAGTCAGCTCCGCCTTGCGCTCTTTGGAAACAGTCATTGTTTCACCTTTCGTTTTGCGTCGCCCACGGGCGACTCGATTCGCCTCAGACTGGGAAGCCGCCGGTGGAGCGAACAACCAAGGTCGAGGTACCAACAGGTCGGTATGTTACCACAAGCAGCCCGCGCCTGCGCATCATCACCGACCCAACATGAATTCCATCGCGCGGAGGCGCTGATCAGTGTGCGTCGCAGCCCAAACATGCGAAAGCCCGAGCAGGAATGCCGCCGTATGCTGGTCGATTCGCTCGGCCATGAGCGCATCGAAGGTCATGGACATGAGGGCGCGCAGCCATGCGGTCTCACCGGTCGACACCAGTTCGGCACCTGGAACACTCGACGCGCACGACCCGCACATGAGACCGCCCACCTGGGCTGAAAAATACGACAGCATGGGGTCTCCGCACAGCACACACGCCGAAAAATCGGGACGATAGCCAACGTGCGACAGCAGCTTAAAGACATATGCCGCCACAAGTAGGTCCATATGTGCCGTGTCAAGCCCGCTGCCCACCAGGGCAAGCGCTCGCTGCGTTATGGCAAAGGTAAACGGGTCCTCGGCGTCCTCGAACGAGCACACGCGCGCGACCTCGGCGATCGCGCTTGCGGCGCAGGTCGTCTCGTAATCGGGCGCAGCGCCGAGCGGCGCCTTCATAAGCTCGGCCTGAGAAACCACGTCGAGTGACCGTCCATGTGCGAGCAGCATATCGACCGTACAGAACAGCTCGCAGCGCGCAGCCAGGCGTCCGCCGGGTTTGCGGGCGCCCTTTGCCACTGCACGAACCTGCCGTCCCCGCTCGTCAAGCATCGTCAAGATCAGGTCGGTCTCTTTGAGCTTCGTCTTGTCGAGGACGAGCACCTTCGTGCGATATGTCCGGGAGCCTGCCATGCGCGCCGCGCGTCCTTAGTCCTCGGCGTTGTAGCCAAAGCGGCGAATCTGGGCCTCGTCATCACGCCAGCCGGCCTTGACCTTTACGTCCAGCTCCAAAAAGACCTGCGTGCCAAAGATGCGCTCAAGATCGCGACGGGCGTCGATACCGATATGCTTGATCATTTCGCCGCCCTTACCGATGATGATGCCCTTTTGGCCCTCGCGCTCGACGTAAATGGTGGCGTGCACGCGCAACACCTTCTTGGTCTGCTCGAGCGCATCGCAGATCACGCCAACGGAGTGCGGAATCTCATCACGGGTGCGGCGCAAGACCTTCTCGCGCACAAACTCGGCAACGAGCGTCTCATCGGAAGCGTCGGTACCCATGTCCTCGGGGAACCAACGCGGACCCTCAGGCAAAAAGTGCGCAACGGTCTCGATAAATGCATCGACGTTGAAGTTCTTGACCGACGACGTCACGATCTCGTCGTCATATTCCATGAGTTCGTGGGCTGCCTTAAGCTGCTCCATGACCTGTGCGGGGTCGGCCTCATCGGCCTTGGTGAGCACCAGGACCTTCTTGGAACGAGCGTTCTTGACGCGCTCGGCAACCCAGGCGTCTCCCCTGCCGATCGGTTTGGTGGCATCAATCAAAAACGCGACAACATCAACATCGTTCAGCTCGAACAACGCGCTCTTGTTGAGCTCGGATCCCAAGCCGTCCTTGGGCTTATGAATACCGGGGGTATCGACAAAGACCAGCTGATAGCCGGGGCGGTTGACGACGGCGCGCATGCGGCGGCGGGTCGTCTGGGCCACCGGCGAGGTGATGGCGACCTTTTTGCCATAGCAGGCATTAAGCAGCGTAGACTTGCCAGCGTTGGGACGACCGACCAGGGCCACAAAGCCGCTGCGGAAACCGGGCTCAACGTCACCAAAGCCCGCGAGGTTGTCGTCCTCGTCGCACAGGGCATCGAGTTCCTCGTCGCTCATACCCTCAAACGGGTCGAACTCCTCGAAATCCTCGAGCTCCTCGGTATCCACCGCGTCCAGGGACTCGTCGTCCAAAATCTCATCGGCAGGCTGCATATTGTCGGACATGGGAATCCCTTTCTAAATAAAGCCGAGCGCGTGGGCAAATACCAGCAAGCCCACAATCGCGGCGGTGATGGAAAGAACGTATACAGAGGCGGCGGCGATGTCCTTGGCGCGTTTTGCCAGCGGATGGAGCTCCTGGGTCGCCAGATCGACAATGGCCTCCATGGCGGTATTGCACAGCTCGCCGTGAATCACCAGGCCGCAGCAGATGATAATCGTGGCCCACTCGGCAATGTCGAGCCCCACGATGCAGCCGGCAATGACGGTGCACACGCCCGCCACGAGCATGACCTTAATGTTGCGCTCGGTCTTGACGGCGGTGACGAAGCCCTCCATGGCGTAGGAGAACGACTTTAAAAAGGACGGATGGTCCTTGTTCGATCCGGGAATCATAAACGGCTCCTAGTCGTGGGCATGATTGGTGATGGGGCCGACGTGAACGAGTTTGGGATCCTCGCCGCGCTCGAGCGCCAGATCGCGCAGGATAGCGTCCTCGCGGGCCTCCATGACCTCGGCCTCGTCGTCCTCGATATGGTCATAGCCCAGCAGGTGCAGCATGCCGTGAACGAGCATCAGACGGCACTCGTCAGCGGGGCTATTGCCAAAACCGGGGGCCTGACGGGCAATAACCTGCGGGGCCAAGATGATATCGCCGAGCTCGAGCGTCTCATCGGCGGGAATGTCATCGTCAAAGGCCGAATCGCACTCAAACGAGAGCACATCGGTGGTGCGGTCGATACCGCGCCACTCGTGGTTGAGCTCGTGCATCTCGTCCTCGTCGACATACGAAAGGGAAATCTCGACTTCACGCTCAACGCCCTCGGCGGCAAGCACGACCTCGCAGATGTGCTCCACCTCCTGAGCATCGAGCAGCGTATCGAGCTCGGCATCGTTGCTGATCAATACACTCAACGGGACTCCTTTCGGTCGCGTGAGCGTTGCTCACGCACGTCATCATAAGCATCATATGCCTCGACGATACAACCCACTAGGGCATGACGCACCACGTCGGCACGCTCGAGGTGAGAAAATGCCACATCGTCGACACGGCCCAAAATCTTCTCGACATCCGCCAAGCCGCCACGACGACCCACCAGGTCGCGCTGGCTCAGGTCGCCGGTAATCACGAACTTGGAGTTGAAGCCCAGGCGTGTCAGGAACATCTTCATCTGCTCGGGCGTGGTATTTTGCGCCTCGTCGAGCACCACGAAGGCATCGCTCAGCGTACGACCGCGCATGTAGGCGAGCGGCGCAATCTCGATCACGCCGCGCTCCATAAGCTCGTCGGTACGCTCACGATCCATCATGTCAAAAAGGGCATCGTAGAGCGGACGCATGTAGGGATCAATCTTTTCCTCGAGGGTACCGGGCAAAAAGCCCAGGTTCTCCCCCGCCTCGACAACCGGGCGCGTCAAGATCAGACGGCCCACCTCGTGACGCTTAAGCGCAGCGACGGCGAGCGCCATGGCCAGATAGGTCTTACCGGTACCGGCAGGACCCAGGCCAAACGTGATGGTATGCGTGCGAATGGCATCCACATAGCGCTTTTGGCCGAGCGTCTTGGGGCGAATGACGCGGCCGCGATACGAAAGCAGCACGTCGTCTCGAAGCGACGTTGCCTCGTGCTCGCCGTCGCGCAGGACGGCCAGGCAGCGAGAGACATCGTCGGCAGACAGCGTGCGCCCGGCGGCCGCCTCGCGAAAAGCATGCTCAAAAAAGCGCGCCACGAGCTCGACCTCGTCCGTATCGCCGCTCACGGCGATACTATCGCCACGGGCGACCACATGCGCGCGCACCAAGCTCTCGAGCGCACGAAGGACGCCGTCGCCGGCGCCCAAAACGCGCGAGGGGTCAATTCCCTCGGGAACGGTAAGTCTAATCTTCGAGGCTTCCATGAACCTCCCTGCGTGCGTGGACCAAGCCGGAATCATCGACTCCGATGATAGCAACATCGAGCAGGCACGGGGCTGTAAGTCCACAGGTATCGTCAAGACGGGCATGATGGAATGAGCCGAGCGTCAGGTTGTCACCAAACTCGAGCACGGCGCGCTCGACGGTGCCCACGCGACGGCGAGCGTCGGCAATGGCAAGCTCCTGTGCCGCAGTTCGCATGCGGCGGCTGCGCTCGGCCATAACCTCGGGCGGCACCTGGTCGGGCATATCGGCGGCAAGGGTTCCGGGGCGCTTGCTGTAGCGGAACACGTGCATACGCGAGAAGCCCACACGACGGCAAAGCGCCAGCGACTCCTCAAACTCCTCGTCCGTCTCGCCGGGAAAACCGACGATGACATCGCACGATAGCGACGCCTGGGGCAAATGGGTACGAATCATACGCACCGTGTCCTCGAAGGCCTCGGCGCTATAGGGACGGCCCATACGATGCAGCGTCCTTGTGCAGCCGGACTGCACGGGCAGGTGCAAAAACGGGGCGATACGCTGCGGATAGCGCGCCATGACCTTCAACAGGCGCTCGGAAATATCCATGGGCTCGACCGAGGAAATGCGCACATGCGGAATAGCCGTGCGCTCCATAATGGCCTCGAGCAGCTCATCGATTTCGACATGCTCGTCGGTCGCGCTCTTGCCGTCATAGGCACCCAGATTCACGCCGGTCAACACGACCTCGGGCACGCCGGCCTCCTGGGCCTCGCGAACTTGCTCGAGCACGGACTCGACGGGCACGGAGCGCTCGGGGCCGCGTGCCTTCCACACAATGCAATAGGTGCAGCGATGGTTGCAGCCGTCCTGAATCTTCACGCCCAGGCGAGAGCGACCGAGCGCATCGACCACCTCGCCATCACTGCAGGCGGGAACGCTATCGGACTCAACGCCCAACACCTCGCAGACACGTTCGGCGACATCGATCTTGGACGGCTCGGCGATCACGCGATCCGAAAGCTCCAGCAGTTCCTCGGGATGCAAATTGACCACGCATCCGGTCACGACCACATAGGGCTCGTTTGGATGGGCCAGTGCATGGCGGACGGCCTTACGGGTCTTGGCCTCGGCCTCGCCCGTAACGGCACAGGTGTTAATGACGATCAGCTCTGCATCCTCGGGCTCCACCATCGCAAAACCCAGGCGCATAAGATCGGCAGTGATACGGTCGGACTCAACCCGGTTGACACGGCAGCCGAGGTTGACAACAGAGATATGGGGTGCGAGCACGCGGGCTCCTTAATCGAGGATGTCGTCGAGGGCACTCTTGATGCGATCGGTAACCGATTTCTTGCCGGGAGCGACGTCGTCGCCGGACTCGGCGGCGAAGGCCTCGAGCAAGTCGCGCTGCTTGGCCGAAAGGCTCGTGGGAACGAGCACCCGCAGCTGAACGACCAGGCGGCCACGCGAGCCGCCACCGCCAATGCGGGGCATGCCGAAGTTACCGACGCTCACGGTGTCGCCGTACTGCGTGCCGGCGGGGACCGTGACCTTAACGACCTCGTCAGGCATAATGCCCTCGACCTCGATCTCGCAGCCGAGAGCCGCCTGCGCAATCGAGATATCGCTCACGAGGTACAGGTCGTCGCCGTTGCGCTTAAAGCGCTCGTGGTCGGCGACGCGAACGTTGACGATCAGGTCGCCCGAGGGCTCGCCGCGAAGGCCGGCTTCGCCAAAGCCGCTCACGCGCAGCTGGCGACCGGTCGAAACGCCGGCGGGAATATCGATGTCGATCTTTTCGTGCGAAGGCGTGCGGCCCTGACCGTCGCAGGTCTCGCAGGGATGGTCGATAACCGTGCCCTCGCCATGGCAGTCGGGGCAAGGCGAGGAAGACTGAACCTGGCCCAAAAACGATCGCTGAACCGTCGTGACATAGCCCGTGCCGTGGCAGCGGCCGCACTGCTTTTCCTGTGCGCCCTCTGCCCTACCGGTGCCATTGCAGTCCTCGCAAGGAGCAAAGCGGTCATAGCTGATTGTCTTTTTGCAGCCGAGCGCCGCCTCCTCGAGCGTCACCGAAAGCGAGATGGCCATGTCACGACCGCGACGACGCTCGCGACGGCTGCGGGCGCCACCGCCGGCACCGCCGCCAAAAAACGACGAGAACAAGTCGTCCATGCCCATACCACCAAAGATATCGTTGATATCGACGTAGCCCGAACCACCAGGGCCGTCGGCAGTGCCGTAACGGTCGTAGTTAGCACGCTTCTGCTCATCGGAAAGAACGGAATAGGCCTCGTTGAGCTCCTTGAACTTGGCCTCGGCCTCGGGGTCGTCCGAAACGTCCGGGTGTACGGTACGGGCCTTCTTTAGAAACGCGCGCTTAATCGTCCGCGCGTCGGCATCCTTGTCGACGCCAAGTACCTCGTAGTAATCCCTATTTTCCGACACGACCGAATCCTTCCGACTTTCATTATTGTCACAGTGCGTCCTATACCCAAGCTGGGCCAACCGCAAACAGAGGGTTTGATGTTATTGCATTCCGTAAGGCGAAAGCATGGCCCGTTGCGAGCAGCTCGCGAACCAAACCGACACGAGCGCGAACATGAAGCCATTGGCAAAACCGTTGGCAAACTGCATCGCACCGCGCTTCCACCACAGCAGGCTGCGATGAAGCACGCCGTCCGAAAGCACCATGAACAGGCCCATGGTAAACGGAATAAAGCACATCACGGCAAAGGCCGAGAACACGCCCGAGATGGCCGAGAGTACCAAAAACGGCGCCACGATGCCCATCAGGTAAAAGCCAGTACGAGCTTTGCCTTCCAAGCGCTCGGCCTCAACATGGGCGCGGCCGACCAGGTCGCCGCCCGCGGCACCGTTAGTGCCGGCGTGGCCCATGCCGCTAATGCGGACCTCGTCGCCATCGTGCGTGCAGGCAGGAAACTCAATCGTCTGCTCGGAGGTCACACGGGTTCGCCCGCTGCCACCGCAATCGGGGCAGGGGTCGGCCACGACCTTACCGGAACCGCCGCACTCGGGGCAGACCGACTGGAACGTGCCCGCACCAAACAGGAAGGACAGGTCGACGTCGATGTGGCCGCGGCCACCGCAGCTCGGGCAGGTATGGGCATGCTCAGACGAAACGGAGCCCGAGCCGCCGCAGTTGCTACAGGTATCGAAGCGCGTGTAGCGGACGGTCTTGCGGGCACCGCCCCTGGCCTCCTTGGCGTCGAGTTTGATATCGACGACCACGTTGGCGCCGTTCTCGGGATTGTAGGCAGCCTGGCCGCGACGCTGCTGGCCCCAGGCGCCACCAAAGGGAAAGCCGCCCTCAAAGGGATTGCCATAGCCCGTGCTGCCGGCGTAGCCGCCACCATAGGGCGAAGCCGTAGGAGCACCGGCAAAGGGATTGCCAGAACGCATGGCGTCGTAGCGCGCACGTTTTTGCTCATCCGAAAGCACGGCGTAGGCCTCGGAAACCTCTTTAAACTTTTCCTCGGCATCCGGCTCTTTATTGACGTCCGGATGGAGCTTACGGGCCTTTTGCTGGAAGGCCTTTTGAATATCACGCGAGGTGGCGTCCTTGGAGACACCCAGAATCTCGTAGTAATCTTTTTCGTTCATCGTCGCCATGCGCGGCAACCTCCTGCTCACAGCAGCGTATATATTCCGGTAATTCTACCCGAGCGGCCTAAGCTAGATCCCAAAACAGCTCGAACAGAACATTTCCATCGAGCCAGCCCAGATGGGTCGGCGCCAGACGAGCTCGAACATGGCCCGCGATGACATCTGCCGAGGTGAAGGGTCCCTCATGAATCCCGAGCGTCTCGGGCACCCAAGTGGCAAGACCCAATTCGAGCGCACGATCGCAGGCAGCTGCCAGCTCGCCCGTTGGGATGACGCAAGCTGCACGAGCCAACAGGTCGGACGCAACACCGCGCGTCATGCGACAAGCGAGCATCAAGTCTTCGGCGACAGCCTCGCGCTGCGACAGATATTCGGCCTCGAACGCCGTCGCGTCATCGTCACGTTGCACCAGACGCACGCGGTACGCATCGCCTCGAGAAGACACGCCGGGGAACAAACCTGCAAGACGGTCGAAATCCTCGTCGTCGAGCATGCCCGCGGCAGAACGACCCAGGCCCAGGTAGCCCTGTCCGGTCCAGTAGGCAATGTTATGGGCGCACTCATGGCCGTCGAGCGCGTAGCTCGCCACCTCATACGGATGATAGCCGGCCGCACCCAGGCGCTCACGCGCCGCGTCCATGCACGAAGCCTGAAAATCCTCATCGGGCTCGAGCGACTCGTCACGGCACGCCATGCGATAAAGGGGCGTCCCCTCCTCAAGCGTGAGCGGGTAGATCGACACATGATGCGGCGCCGCCGCCAGCACGCCATCGAGCGTGCTCCGCCAGCTTGCGGCCGTCTGCCCGGGAAGGCCGCACATCAGGTCGCACGACACATCGAGGCCAACTTCCTTCACCGTCGCGATAGCCGCAAGTGCCCGATTAGCATCGTGAATGCGGCCAATAGCGGCCAGCTCGATATTGTCGAGGGTTTGCACGCCCAGAGAGATGCGCGTGACACCCGCCTCGGCAAGCGCGGTGGCGAGCTCGGCGGCCAGCGACTCAGGATTGGCTTCGCAAGTAAATTCAACGGGTTTGCACCACATGGAGATACGACGGGCAAGTTCCACCAGGCGCTCCCCTGCCAGCGATGGCGTGCCGCCGCCAGTATAGACCGTGCGGACCTGCGCAAGCGCCCCGGAGTCGCCAAAGGAATCGAGGCGCGCATACAACTGCTCAAAATAGGAATCGAGCGCGGCATCCAAATCACACGCAGCAAAGCTGCGCGAGTCAAAGTCGCAGTACCGGCACTTTTGAGCGCAAAACGGCACGTGCACGTACAGCGCGGTAACGGCCACCGTTAGGCCTCCAGCGGATGGGCAGGCACCGACTCGCCGGCGGCAAGCGCGGCCTCGCAGGCCACCACGTCGCGCTCGATATCATCGACCAGCGCCATAAACTCCTCGTACGTAGAGCAACGCACCACCTGAGCGCGCCAGGCGGCGGCATGGGGCATGCCCTTTAAGTACCAGCTTGCGTACGTGCGAGCACGCGACATGAGCGGCAGAAGCTCGTGCGTCAACGTCAGGTGCTCGCGCAGAGCCTCCAGGCGCTCGACCGAGGAGCGAGAAGGAACCGGCGTGCCATCGAGTGCAAGGGCTCGGGCATCGCCGAACACCCACGGATTGCCGTAGATGCCGCGCGCGATAAACACCGCGCTGGCACCCGAGCCGTGCAGATGCTCAGCAGCGTCCTCGGCCGAGAACACATCGCCCGAACCAATCACGGGAATCTCGACAGCGTCGGCAACCTCATCGACGACCGACCAATCGGCCTGGCCCGTGTAGAGCTGCGTGGCGCAACGACCATGCACGGCGACTGCGGCAGCCCCTGCACTCTCAAGCATCTGGGCAAATGTCGCGGCATTGCGGTCCTCGGCATAAAAGCCCTTGCGAATCTTGACGGTCACGGGCACGTGCGCCGCGCCCACCGTGGCCTCGACGATCTTCTCGGCCAGGTCGGGCGTGCGCATGAGCGCCGAACCCTCGCCCTTGGTGACAACCTTGCGGGCGGGGCATGCCATATTGATATCGATGAGCGACAGGCGATCGCCAACGCGCTCCTCGACGGCGGCGACGGCGCTCGCAAACTGATCGGGCTTGGAGCCAAAGAGCTGCACGCAAATCTGCTGCTCCTCGTCGGCCGGCAGCACCAGGCGCCACGTTTTGTTGCTGGCATAGGCAAGGCCTGCCACGCTCACCATCTCGCTGTAGGCAAGGTTGGCACCGCGGCGGCGACACATGATGCGATAGGCGGGGTCGGTAACGCCCGCCATGGGAGCCATAAGGAACGGCTGCTCGGCATAGGCGCCCAGCAGCCGCAGACTATATTCGGAAAGAGCCATAGACCTACTCGTCCACCTTGAGGATCGCCATAAAGGCCTCCTGCGGGACCTCGACCGATCCGATGGCCTTCATACGCTTCTTGCCCTCTTTCTGCTTCTCGAGCAGTTTGCGCTTACGCGAGATATCGCCGCCGTAGCACTTGGCAAGAACGTCCTTGCGACGCGCCTTGACGGTGGAACGGGCGATGATCTTGTTGCCGATAGCACCCTGGATGGGCACCTCGAACAGCTGACGCGGGATGATCTCCTTGAGCTTGTCGCACAAGCCACGGGCCAGGCCATATGCCTTGTCCTTATGGACGATAAACGAAAGCGCGTCCACCTCGTCGCCCGAAAGCAAAATATCGAGCTTCACGAGCTCGGAGGGACGGTACTCGTTGAGCTCGTAGTCGAGCGAGGCATAGCCCTTGGTGCGGCTCTTGAGCTGATCGAAGAAGTCCAAGATGAGCTCGGCGAGCGGCATATCGAAGCGCATCTCGACCGATTTGCTCGTCAGGTGGATCATATCGGTTGTGACGCCGCGGTGCTCAATGGCGAGCTGCATGACGGCACCCGTGTACTCAGGCGGGCAGATGATCTTTGCCTTGAGGTAGGGTTCCTCGATACGATCGATGCATGTGGCCTCGGGAAGGTCCTGCGGACTGCGGACATCGATCATCTCGCCGTCGGTCTTGTAGACGTGATAGTCGACCGAGGGACTCGTGGCAATGAGGTCCAGGTTGAACTCGCGCTCCAGGCGTTCCTTGACGACTTCCATGTGCAGCAGGCCCAGGAAGCCCACGCGGAAGCCAAAGCCAAGCGCCACCGAGGTCTCGGGCTCCCACACCAACGACGGGTCGTTGACGTGCAGTTTATCGAGCGCGTCACGCAGGTTCTCGTAGTCCTTGTTGTCGATCGGGAACAGGCCCGTATAGACCATGGGCTTGGCCTCGCGATAACCGGGAAGCGGCTCGGGGCAGGGGTTCGACGCCCACGTAAGGGTATCGCCCACGCGAACGGCCTCGGGATCCTTCAAGCCCGTGACCACATATCCGACCTCGCCGACCGTCAGCGCGTCGACCGGGGTCTCGGCAGGACGCTTGACGCCCACGCCGTCGACCAAAAAGTCGCCCTTGGCTTGCATCATAAGCAGGGTATCGCCCTTTTTGATGGAACCATCGAAGACGCGCACCGTAGCCACCACACCGCGATACTCGTCAAAGTACGAATCCAAAATGAGCGCTTTGAGCGGAGCGTTTGCATCGCCCTTAGGCGGCGAAATCAAAAAGACAATGGACTCCAGCAGATCGTGAATGCCCTCGCCGGTCTTGCCCGAGACGCACACAGCATCATCGGCGGGGATCGCCAGGTCATCCTCGATCTCGGTCTTAACCTCGTCGGGATGGGCCGAGGGCAGGTCGATCTTGTTGATGGCCGGCACAATGTCCAGATTGGCGTTCATGGCGAGCGTCGCGTTGGAAACGGTCTGCGCCTCGACGCCCTGCGTGGCGTCGACAACGAGTACCGCGCCCTCACAGGCTGCCAGCGAGCGCGAGACCTCATAGGTAAAGTCCACGTGGCCCGGCGTATCGATCAGATTGAACTGATACGTCTCACCATCGTCGGCGTCATAGGAAACGCGGACGGCATTGGACTTGATCGTAATGCCGCGCTCGCGCTCGATATCCATGGTGTCGAGCAGCTGCGACTCCATGTCGCGTTCGTCGACAGTATGGGTGAGCTCGAGGATGCGGTCGCTGATCGTGGACTTGCCATGGTCGATATGCGCAACGATCGAGAAGTTGCGGATGTGGGAAATGTCAATTGAAGTATTCATGCGGACTATCTTACCCGAGCGGTACAAAAAATGGAGCCTGTTCCATAAAACAGGCTCCATTTATGCGCGTAATCTGTGTGGTGTGAAATTTACAACTTAGGCGTTGATGCTGTTCACGAGCTTGGCAAGACCGGACTTGCGGTTGGAAGCCTGGTTCTTGTGGATAACATGCTTGGCGGCAGCCATGTCGAGACGCTTGGTGACAGTCTTGAGGGCAGCCTGGGCCTTCTCGGCGTCGCCCTCGGCGACGGCGGACTGGACGTGCTTGGTCAGCGTCTTGAGCTCGGACTTGACAGCCTTGTTACGCATGCGAGCTGCCTCATTGGTGCGGATACGCTTCTTCTGAGACTTGATGTTTGCCACTTCTGGAGTTCCTTTCGAGTTCCTTGCAAAAAATGTATGACACCTCTGAGACACGGTGAGGTCATGCAAGCGCCTACTATAGCACGCTCCCTCTCAAAGGGATAGAACGAATTTGTCAAATAGGCAGGTATCATCACGATTTTCTCAAGATGTTCGTAATCCAGAGCAAAAGCGCCGTCTGAGAATCGGCCGAACCCTTGAGCGCGAGCTCCACATCGACCGCACCCTCGAGCGCTGCGATGAGCTCTGCCATCGAAAAGCGACGTGCCCAGGTCAGGTGATTCTTGACCTGCCAGGACTGGAGCTTGAGCGTTGCGGCCAGCTCGCGACCCTGCCCACGCGCGTCGAGCGCCTTGGCGACGATAAGCTCGCGAATGCGACCGCACAGCAATGTGTAAGTCCACACGTAGCTCTTGGAGGGCAGGAGCTTAAAGAGCTCGAGCGAACGCCGCATATCGCGAGCCGAGACGGCGTTGAGGAAGTCCCAGGGTTGAACCTCGGACGTACGAACAATCCAGCGCTCAACATCGGCAAGTTCAATCTGAGGCGACTCGACCATCTGGGCAAGCTTAGCCAAGTCGTTATCGAGCATGCGCGTGTTTTCGCCCGAACGCGAGACGAGCTCCTCGGCGGCCGCCGTCGAAATCGACTTACCGCGCTGCGTCGCCATCTGCTGAACACGGCGCGGCAGTTCCCAGCGCTTGGTACCCGAGCAATCGACGATAGCCTTCTTGTCGATCTTGGCGATTGCCTTATACAGGCGCGTATTCTTGGCAAGTGAGTCGGCGATGATGAGGCAGACCGTTGTTGGGCTGGGACTCGCCAGATACCCAACGAGCGGCTCCGAGACCGCCTTGGCGAGCTTTGAGCAGCCATCGAGGATTACCAGACGAAACTCGCTGCCCATCGGAAAGGTGTTAAGCGATCCGATAATGGACTCGATATCGGGGTCCTTGGTCATGTCTCGCTCGTCGAGGTTGAACTCGACCATACCCGATTTTTCCAGACGCGCTTTCATACGCGAGACGGCGTGGTCGCGCTTAACTCCGTCGGTACCGACGATCAGATATGCCGGCAGCAAACCGGTTTCGGACATTGCGCTCCCCTCCCGCAGGCCTTCGTATTCGTTCCGTGCCATTCTAGCCCAGGGGCCCACCACACGCCAACGACGTCGTCACGGTCGCTGGCATCGCATCGCAAAGCCATTCGCAGTCGGTGTGACGGTAATGTCGCCGTGTTCGATGGTACACGCGAACACACCACCCGCTTCCTTAACGGCATCGATGCAGGCATCGGACGGATGGCCGTATCGATTCCCCTCACCGGCGCTTGCGAGAGAAAGCTCGGGCTTCAGGATGTCCAGCAACTCACCATCGACTGAAACCTTGGAGCCGTGATGCCCAAGTTTAAGGACATCGATATCCCCCACCTCCTGCACGAATTCCCGTTCTTGGTCGAGCTCGGCATCACCGGTGAGGAGTATGCGCAGGCCCTTGCCTTCCTGAACATAAGAGAGCAGAAGGACAAGCGAGTCCTCATTTCCCTCGCCATCCACGGACTCGAATGGCCACATCACGCGGGCGCAAAATGAGCCGATGTCGACCATATCCCCACGGCGCACCTGCCGATACTCCACGCCAGGTCGGTTCAATACCTCGGCAGGAGCATCCTCCAGCGCATCCGCGGCCACGGCAATCGTTCCGACCGAAAACTGTTCGAGCACGGCAGGCAGACCACCCCAGTGGTCCTCATCCCAATGCGTCACAAAGACGGCGTCGATATGGTGCACGTTATTGCGAACCAACGCCGCCACCACGCGCTCGTCGAGTCCGCAGTCGACAAGTGCAACTGCGCCGCCCTGGCGGATAAGAATCGCATCGGCCTGGCCCACTTCGAGCACCGTCACCGAAGGCGGAGCGAATCGATCCCAATAGACGTACGGAATCGCAGCCAAGAGCATCAGGCATGCAAGCCCCACCGCCATAGGACGTGCACGGGGACGCGGCCACCAGACCAGCAGAACCGCCAGAAAACACGGCACTAGGTAAATCCACATGCTATCGGGCGGCACGCTCACGTATGCACCCGGCACGGCGGCAAACAGCTGCTCGAAGAACAGCGCGCAACGGGCGGCAATCATGGGCACAGCGAGCGCCCAAGTCCGCAACGGTCCCACGAGCGAAAAGGGAGCCAGCACGATCGACACAGCGAGCAGAACGCTCACCACCGGACCGATGACCGCATTTGCCAACGGAGCAATGAGCGAGAATGTACCGAAGGCAGGAATGGTAATGGGAAGTGTCGCCAGTTGCGAGCACAGCGTGACGGAAAGCACGCTGGCAACGCCCGATGGCACACCCAGCTCACCCAAAGCGTAGGTCGCATAGGGACAAAAGCACAGAATGGCTAAGACGCTGGCGCACGAGAGTTGAAAGCCCATCTCGAACAGCACCGTCGGCCGCAGTAGCACAAAGATGGACATGGTTACGAAGAGTGCCGAAAGGCCGTGCCGACGACGCCCCGCGCCGTTTACGACAAGCGTCACGAACACCATGCAGCACGCACGCACGGCCGAGGGAGACGCGCCCGTAAAGGCAGCATAGCCCACAAGCGTTATCGCCAATATCGCCCGCTGAAGACCACGTGAGCATCGAGTCTTTTGCAATACACCCTCGATTACAAACCCCACGATAGCCAAATGGCTGCCCGAGACGGCGATAAGATGCGCCGTTCCCGTCACCGAAAACCAGTCGCCCGCCGGCTGGGCGCGCAGCTCGGCCGAACGACCGCAGGCGACACCGGCTATGAGCGCACGCGCCGGGTCGGTCGCAGGCGAGATGGACGCAAGCAGCTCATTTCGCAGTCGAAGCAGCGGCCCCGGAGAGCCCTCGTCGACCGACACCAACCGGATGACCTTCACTTTTCGGAGCTCGCCTCGAAGCACGCGTGAGCGACCATACGCATCGTTCTCAAAACGTGAAACGCGACCGATAACACGCACGTGCGCCCCGACCTTGAGCTCACGATCACACGATAGGCGAACCGTTGCCAAGTTCTTACCGTCCGCGCGTGCCTCGCAGGTATAGGAATACACGTCGTCGTTTATGGATGGATCACCCTGCACGACAAACTCGAGGCCGCTCGCCGCCCGACCGTCGAGCGCCCTCGAGGCGCTGAGCGCACCCACAGCCCACCACGCCGAGACGACCGCTCCCGCCACGAGACCGACGGACGCGGCATACAGCCACCGCTTCAAAGGGGCAAGCCTCGCACAAGAGTGAGCCAGCACAACGAAAACCGCTGCCGCAACGGGAATGGCCCATAGCGGCCCGACCGCCGTCGCCCGCTCCCTCAGCAGCGCATCAGCGGCTATGCTGAGCACCAAGGCGCAGCTCACGCACATGCCGGCACACAGGGCCATCATCCACGGAATCAGGGGCCGCGGAGGCATCACGTGCTCTCGCTCGGTCGCACTCATACGCAGATGCAATCTTTGATTTTGGCAAGCTTCTTCTCGCCGATTCCCGACACGCGCATCAGATCGTCAACCGAAGCAAAAGCACCGTTCTTTGTCCGCTCATCGATAATCGACTGTGCCATTGAGGGACCGATTCCCGAGAGCGTCTGCAGCTCTGCCGAGCTTGCCGTATTAATGTTTACTAGGCCTGTTGCGCCACCGACGCCTGATGATGCGGAAGTCCCACCATCAACACCGGCTTCCGCAATGGACACCTGCTGCTCCCCTACCGTTGGAACGTGAATTTTTTGTCCATCAGTGACCTTGGATGCACGATTAAGCCCCGTAACGTCTGCTTCGGGCGCCAGCCCGCCGGCGGCATTAATCGCCTGAGCCACCCGCGCCCCGTCTTTGAGGCGATATACACCGGGTGACACCACGGCGCCATCAACATCGACATAGACCTCTGCCGCGGCAGTCGCCTTAGGCGAAGAGCCTTCAGATGTCTTTCCACTCGAAGCATCGCCGGATCCCGGCTCCACTAACGTGCCCGAACCATCAGTGCGCTCAAACGACACACCGCCGGCACCGCCGCCATAGTTCGCCATTGCCAGTCCACTCGCCATCGCAATGACGACCAGTATCGCCATCACCACTGCCTTATGACCGAGCAGTTTGCCCGCCCAGCGGTCCATCTTTTTGACTCGTTCGTGTTGTTCGCGCTGCGCCATAGCAAAACCTCCCAACACCATCGTGTCAGGAAACGAACGCCGCAGCTTCCGCACGTCCACACCAGTTTTCGCGGTCAAACCAAAAGCTGACCTAAACCTTGCGAAAAAATGTCCATTTATTCAGACACACGTCAGAGAATGAACATCTTGGCATCATTTGCCCAGATACCAAAAGACCGACGATACAGGCGCATCGTCGGTCTATACACAAATTTACTCGTGATCTTGGTAAATCTCACGCGGAGCAAGCTCCGAATGTTTGCGTTTTAAGGTCTTAGGGGCCTTATACGTGTTGCTCTCGAAGTCGATGTACTCGGTCTGTTTGAGCAGGCGCTCGATCATCTCCTCATGATCGAACAACTCCCAGGCCTCATGCACGGCATCGAGTTTAGCGTGCGTCTCGGGACGGCGCGGCATAAACAACGTGCAGCAGTCGGGAGCGGCCTCAGTCGAGATATCGAACGTACCGATCTCCTCGGCGCGTGCGATGATCTCCTGTTTGTCCGAACCGATGAGAGGACGGAACACGGGAATCTTCACGGCCTCGTTGACGGCCATGATGTTCTCGAGCGTCTGGGAGGCAACCTGCCCAAGCGATTCGCCCGTAACGATGGCCCTGGCACCCTCGATGTGTGCAATGCGCTCGGCAACCGAATACATAATGCGGCGATACATGATAACGCGCAGGTTACTGGGACAGGTGACCGAAATCTCACGCTGGCAGTCGCCAAACGGCACCACGTACAGGCGGCCGATCTGGACACCCGGCTCAAGCGCACGGATGATATCCTGCACCAAATACTCGCTCGTATCGGGCGTCTGCGGACGACCGGAGAAATGCACCGGCACGCAGACCGCGCCGCGACGCGCGAGCATCCAAGTCGCCACCGGAGAATCGATACCCGACGACAGCAGCGTCACGACCTTGCCGGCAGAACCCACCGGAAGGCCGCCAACGCCGCGCTCGGAGCGCGCATACACGTAGACACTACCCTGAACCACCAGAACGTGCACCATCGCGTCGGGGTCGTGCATCTGGACCTTTTTATCGGGAAACGCCTCACACAGCACCTCGCCAACCTGTCGATTGATATCGATCGAGGTGAGCTCATAGTCAGTATTGGAGCGCTTGGCGTGCACCTTAAACGAATCGAAGGAACCAAACTCGCGCAGCGCCTTCACAGCGGCGGCGCAGTACTCCTGCGGGTCGCGGTTGGTGTGATACGCCAAAGACACACGGGCAACGCCGGGGACGGTGCGGATGACACGCGCCGCCTCGTCGGCCTGATGCTCGTTAAAGGTCACGAGGATATAACCGGAAATTCGAGACACGGCGTTCACGGAAAAGGCGGCCAAGGCCGCCTTGATATTATCCATGAGGATATGCTCAAAATGTGCGCGGTTCTTGCCCTTCAGCCCAACCTCGTGATAGTGGACTAGGCAGACGCGAGCCGCCATTTAGGCTTCAGCAACCTTGTGGCCGAGCGCCTTCTCGTAACGGGCCTCGTCGTAAGAGATGTCGCCGTCGACAATCTCGTCCATAGCCATCGAGATGGTATCGGCACCGGAAAGCCCGATGGTGATGTCATCGACATCCTGGACGGCAAGCACGCGGTTGTGCTGGCCACGCAGCATGCTATTGATGTCGCAGGCGCGCTTGGAGGCAAGCGAAGCGAGCAGGAAGCGGTTGTGATCGGTCTTCTCCAGAAGATCGTCAATGCAAGGCTTTACAACGGACACGGACCTCAGATCCTTTCATGCATATCGAGAACGCGAACGAGCTCATCGGTCGCGCGGTCGAGATCGTCATTCACCACGACGTCGTCGTAGCGGTCGGCAAGGGCAAGCTCATCGGCGGCGTTTGCCATACGCAGCTCAATCGTCTCGGGCGTCTCGGTACCGCGACCGACTAGACGCTCGCGGAGCACCTCAAGCGAAGGCGGCTTGATAAAGATCAGCACGGCCTCGGGGAAACGCTCCTTCACCTGCAGGGCGCCCTGGACATCGATCTCCAAAATCAGAGACGAGCCCGAGGCGAGCTTGGATGTGACCTCGCTCACCAACGTGCCGTAGCAGTTACCGTGGACCTCGGCCCACTCAACAAACTCACCGTTTGCCACGCGGCGGTCGAACTCCTCGCGCGTCAGAAAAAAGTAGTTGACGCCGTCGACCTCACCTTTGCGTGGTGCTCGCGTGGTAGCCGAAACCGTCAGACCCAGGTTCGAGCGGCGCTCGCGCACACGAGTGACGAGCGTACCCTTGCCTGCGCCTGACGGTCCAGAAATCACAAAGAGCTTGGAATCCTGAGCGCTCACTTATTTGGTCAGCTGCTCGAGGAGCTGCTCGCGCTGACGGACACCGAGGCCCTGGACGCGACGAGTAGCGGAGATACCGAGCTCCTCCATGATCTTGGCGGCCTTGGCCTTGCCATAACCGGGGAGAGACTCGATGAGGGTGGAAACCTTCATGCGGGAAGCGATGGGGTCATCGGAGTTGAGCACGGACTCGAGGGACTTCTCGCCCTTCTTGATCTGCTCGCGAAGCTCAGCGCGGGCGTGACGTGCGGCAGCAGCCTTCTCAAGAGCCTGCTTGCGCTGCTCGTCGGTAAGCTGAGGGAGTGCCATTCGTACCTCCAAATAGTTGGGTTATATCTGATTCAATAATTGGCATTTTAGCACGTAGAACGCACAAAAAGCCTAATCGCGGCTCCATAGGTTAGACGATACCCGCAAAAAGTGCAATATACTGCGCCCAAAGTTAAGCCCCTGACCTGCGATTCCACACAAAGGATGGGAAAGTTTGCGCAGGCACAGGGGCTATTTTGTGCTAATGAGACCCAAAAGTGGTGACTTAGGGGAATCTTTTACGCGACGTTTTCGACCAGCTCGGCGACGATGGCGTCAAAGGCGGCAACCGGATCGTCGGCACCGGTGATGGGACGGCCCACCACAATGTGGCTTGCGCCACGCTCGATAGCCTGGGAAGGCGTCGCCACGCGGGACTGGTCACCAAGGGCGGCACCCACCGGACGCACACCCGGAGTCACGATCAGGGCATCAGGACCCAGCAGCTCACGCATGTCGTGAGCCTCCATCGGTGAGCACACGATGCCATCGATGCCATTGGCCTGAGCAAGCTTTGCCAAGCGGGCGGCCTCCTCGGCCACGGGAGACTCGACGCCGATCTCGCTCAAGGCATCCTGATTCATGCTCGTGAGCACGGTGATGGCGACGAGCTTGGCGCGGTCCTCACGCGCCTCCTCGGCACCCTCGCGGCAGGCAGCGAGCATAGTACCCGAGCCCAGGCCGTGGACCGAAAGCAGGTCGGCACCGGCAAGCGAGGCCGAGCGGGCAGCGCCGCGCACCTGATGCGGAATGTCATGGAACTTAAGGTCGAGGAAGACCTTAAAGCCAAGGTCCTTAAAGGTCTTGACGATCTCGGGGCCCTCAGCGTAATAGAGCGTCATGCCGACCTTGAGCCAAGCGGCATGACCAGAAAGCTCGTGGGCGAGCTCGAGCGCACGCTCACGGTCGCAGTCGAGGGCGACGATAACGCGGTCGCGGGCATCGGTCTCTAGCATTCGAAAGCACCTACCAGCTCGTTGATGTCCTTCACGCCCTGGGACTCCGCCCAGGCCTCGAGCTCGTGCGCGATCTTGAGCGAGGCGCACGGATCGACGAAGTTGGCCATGCCGACCGACACGCAGGTAGCGCCAGCCAGGATAAACTCGGCCGCATCCTCGCCCGTCATGACGCCGCCGACACCGTTGATGGGGATATCGACGGCCTGAGCGACCTCCCAGACCATGCGAACGGCGATGTGGTGGCACAGTGGACCCGAAAGGCCGCCCTTGGGTTTGGCAACGCGGGACTTGCGGGTGTGCACGTCAATGGCCATGCCCTGGATGGAATTGATGACCGAAAGGCCGTCGGCGCCTGCGGCCTCGAGGGCTTTGGCGATCTCGGCGACGTTGACCGGAGCCATCTTGACGAACAGCGGCTTATCGGTCACCTTACGGCAAGCAGCCATAACGGAAGAGGCGCCCTCGGGCGTGGAGCCCATGGCGGCACCGCCGGCGGCAATATTAGGGCAGCTCACGTTGATCTCGTAGCCGGCAGCCCAGGGGCACAGCTCGACATACATCTCGAGTGCGCGGACAAACTCGTCAACGGAGTGACCGGCAACCTGACAGATGACCTGGCAGCCGTCCTTGGACAGCTGTTCGAGCCACGGACCGGACTCGCGGGCAAAGGCGGCCACGCCGGGGTTCTGAAGACCCACGGAGTTGATCATACCGCCGGGAATTTCGGCCATGCGGGGCGCGGGATTGCCGGGCCAGGGCTCGGCAGCACAACCCTTGGTGGTGATGGCGCCCAGCTGGGAAACATCAAAGAAGTTCTGGAACTGCCAACCGTAGCCAAAGGTACCGGCTGCGGTGTTAATGGGGTTCTGCATCTTGACGCCGCCGAAATCGACGGCCATGTTCACGGTACCCACTAGAAGACCACCACCTTGGAAGCATCGAACACGGGGCCGCACATACAAGCACCCTTCATACCGTCGACCGTCTCGACATTGCAGGTGTTGCAGGCGCCAAAGCCACAGCTCATCATGCGCTCGAGCGACACCTCGCAGTACACACCGGCCTCGGCGGCAGCGGCGGCGACCTTCTTCATCATGACGGCGGGGCCGCAGCTGGCGACGTAGTCGTAGCCGCCCTCTCCAAGCAGCTCGGCTGCCGGATCGGTGCAAAAACCGTGCGTGCCGAGCGAACCGTCGTCGGTGCACACGTTAACCGTGGCGCCCAGCGCGCGGAACTCATCGACACCAACGGCCTTGGAAGCGGTGCCAAAGCCCAGGCAAACGTCGACATCCACGCCCTGCTCGGCAAGCTTGTCGGCAAGGCACAGCACGGGCGGAACGCCGATGCCACCGGCGACGAGCAGTGCCTTCCTGGTGCCCTCGGGTACCATCCAGCCACGGCCACCGGGGCCCAACAGGTTAGAGGTGGAGCCAGGGCCCATCTGGGACAAACGACGGGTATCGTCGCCCACGACGGCGTACCACAGCTCGACGGTGCCGGCCTCGGCGTCGGCGCGATAGAAGCTCAGGGGCACGCGAAGCAGCGAGGAGGCATCGCCGGGCACGGCAATGTTCACAAACTGACCGGGCTTGAGCACACTTGCAAGCTTGGGGGCCGAGATGACGAGCGAGAAGATGCCGTCGGCGATCTCCCAGTTCGAGACGACCTCGAAGTCGTGCATGCGTGCAGTGGAAGGTGTGGGCATAGACGCTCCAATCCCCCATGCGGTTGCATGGTCTAAACGAACAGAAAGCGCGGCACCGCAAGGGCGCCGCGCACAAAAGCGATAAGGCTATGCTAGCAGATGCAGCCGTCGGCGAGCGTCTGCTTGCCACCGACAAATACATCGGTGGCACGACCGGTGAGCGTGCGGCCGGCAAAACCGGAGTTCTCGGCGCGCGACTCGTAACCGTCCTCGCCAACCGTCCAGGTTGCGGAGGGGTCAAACACGGTCAGGTCGGCGACAGAGTCCGCCTTGACCTGAACCTGATCGAGGCCCAGAATCTCACGCGGCTTGATGGCCATGAGCTCGACCATGCGGCTCACGCTCATCTTGCCCGTATTGACCAGCTCAGTGAGCACGAGCGACAGCGAAGTCTCGAGGCCAATCATTCCAAAGGGCGCGAGCTCGAACTCGCGGGCCTTCTCCCACGGGGTGTGGGGAGCGTGGTCGGTAACGATAGCGTCGACGGTACCGTCGATGACACCCTGACGGATGGCCTCGGCATCCTCGTCGGTGCGCAGCGGCGGATTGACCTTGAGCGAGGTGTTGTAGGTCTCGTCCAGGTCGTTCTCGGTCAGGAACATGTGGTGCGGGGTGGCCTCGCAGGTCACCTGGACACCGGCAGCCTTACCGGCACGCACGAGCTCCAGGCCATGAGCGGTGGAGATGTGCTGGATGTGCAGCTTGGCACCGGTCAGCTTGGCAATCTCGATGTCGCGGGCAATCTGAAGCTCCTCGCCGGCGGCCGGCCAACCCTCGAGGGCCAGACGGGTCGAGACCTTGCCCTCGTTGATCTGGCCGTGGCCGACCAGATCCTCGTCCTGGCAGTGGCTCATAAAGACCTTGCCGAACATCTTGCCGTAGTCCATGCAGCGACGGAGCATGCCCGCGCCCTGCACGCCACGACCGTCGTCAGTGAAGGCGACGGCGCCGTGGGCGACCATATCGCCCATCTCGGACATGGCCTCGCCCTTAAGACCGCGGGTCATGGCGCCCGACGGATAGACGCGGCAGTGACCGACCTCGGCAGCGCGGGACTTGACGAACTCCACGACGGTGCCGTTATCGGTGACGGGATCGGTGTTGGGCATGGCGCACACGCCGGTAAAGCCGCCCTTGGCAGCTGCACGGGTGCCGCTCTCGATGTCCTCTTTGACCTCGTAGCCGGGCTCGCGAAGGTGAACGTGCATATCCACCAGGCCGGGGACGAGGTACTTGCCGGAAAGGTCGCGGACCTCGGCTCCCTCGACGGCGAGATTCTCGCCGACCTCGGCGATCTTGTCGCCGTCAATCAGGACGTCAACGACACCGTCAAGCTCGACGGACGGGTCGACGACGTGGGCATTCTTAAGAAGCAAGGCCATTATCGGCACCTCCAAGCAGCAGATACAGGATAGCCATACGCACGCAGATGCCGGCGTAGACCTGCTCCAGGATGACGGAGCGTTGCGGGTGGTCGGCCATATAGGAGTCGAACTCGACGCCGCGGTTGATGGGGCCCGGGTGGCAGATGATCGCATCGGGCTTCATGAGCTTCTCGCGGTCCTTGGTCAGGCCGAAGAGCTTGTGATACTCGCGAATCGTGGGGAACGGAGCGCCCTCAAGGCGCTCCTGCTGCACGCGCAGCATGTAGACGACGTCCAGCTCGGGCAGGACGGAATCGAGGTCGCTCGTCACGTGGTCGCAACCCAGAACCTCGGGCGCCGGCGGCAGCAGCGTGCCGGGGGCGACAGCGTAGGTCTCGCAGCCCATGATCTTAAGGGCGGGGATCAGCGAGCCGCAGACACGGGAGTGCGCGATATCGCCGACGACAGCGACCTTCAGACCGTGGAAGTCACCCTTGTGCTCCCAGATGGTGTACAGGTCGAGCAGGGCCTGCGTAGGATGGTTGTGCTTGCCGTCGCCGGCGCAGATAACGCTCGCGGGCGAGTTCTGCGTGACGATGTAGGGAGCACCGGCGTGCTTATCGCGAACGACGATGCAATCAATCTTGTAGGCGTTGAGGGTCTCGACGGTGTCGACGAGGCTCTCGCCCTTGACCGTGGAAGTCGAGGAGCCGCCAAAGTTGAGGCTGTCGGCCGAAAGGCGCTTCTCGGCGAGCTCGAAGGAGCTGCGGGTGCGCGTCGAGGGCTCGTTGAACATGTTGACGATGGTCTTGCCCTTGAGCGTGGGGACCTTCTTGATCGCACGCTCGTTGACCTCGGAGAACGCCTTGGCGGTCTCGAGGATGAGCTTGATGTCCTCTTCGGAGTACTCGGTAATGTCGATCAGGTGCTTATGGTTGAACGCCACGGTACTACTCACCTCCCAGCGGCGCGGAGCCCACATGGGAACCCGGCGCGACGTCGTTAATCTCGACAGCGGTGCGGCCGTCTACTTCCTTCATATATAGGTGCACGTTCTCCTCATGCGACGAGGGAACGTTCTTGCCGACAAAGTCCGGCGAGATGGGGAGCTCACGGTGACCGCGGTCAACGAGAACTGCCAGCTCGATGCGGCTCGGACGGCCCAGGTCCATGACGGCATCCAGAGCGGCGCGGATAGTACGGCCCGTATACAGGATGTCGTCCACCAGCACAACGCGCTTGCCGTCGACGCTGAAGGGAATGTTGGTAGCGTGGATCGCGGGAGCGAAATTGGTCGCATAGTCATCGCGGTAGAAGCTGATGTCGAGGCTGCCGAGCGGAACGTCGACGCCCTCGATCTCCTTGATCTCCTCGGCGAGCTTCTTTGCCAGAAGGTCGCCGCGCGTGACGATACCGACCAGAGCGAGGTCTTCACAGCCCTCGTTGCGCTCGAGGATCTCGTGCGCGATGCGGGTCATCGCTCGGTTGACGGCGGTCTCGTCCATGATGACCGCCTTGGGGGAAGTCGTGCCCATCGATCTCCTTCCTCACATGTCTTGACTGCTGACACAGTCAAAAAAATAGATGCCCGACCGCTTAAAGCGGACCAGACACCCACAGGAAGGGCTGCTCTTTGGCAGCAATGTAATTCCATGTGGGTATCTCGTACCCCTTTAATGGTCAAGGGATAGTGTAGCCAACCTCGAGCTTAATTGCGAGCATAAATACAGAGCAATCCGTAAACGGGCGCAGGCGCTCCATAAACCTATATATATTTGTGGGACGAGCTTGAAAACGCACGCACGAGCTGGCATAATCCCCTCTGCTGCACGCAAATCGGATCTACGTCCAGGGCCGTAGCGTGAGCACTATCGCCAAAAGAGGAATATCTCTGTGTAGATTGCGCACAGGGAGCGACTTCTGTGCTATAGTTCAGGCTTGTTTGTTAACGCGACATGTTCGTTTGTCGCCCAAGGAGGGTCAGTTATGTCCAAAGTTTGCGAAGTTTGCGGTAAGCACCCCGTTGCCGGTCGCTCCATCAGCCACTCTCACCGCGTCACCAACCGTAAGTTCCGCCCCAACATCCAGCGCGTCTACGTCGTCGTCGATGGTCACCGTCGCAAGATGAACGTTTGCTCCACCTGCCTCAAGTCCGGCAAGGTTGCGCGCTCCTAAATAAGGTCTTACCAACAAGTACCTCGGACTCTCCGGGTCAAAGACCTCGCGTTCACGTAGAACTATAAGAAACCGCTTTCTTTTGAGGAGGCGGTTTCTTTTTCTATCTATCCAGGAATGCAAAACCAGGGCGAAAAATGGACTGCGTCCCAAATCTTGGACGCCCTAAATAGCGATTAGGCCGCGAGGGCCTGATTCCGGAACTCCTCCGGGGTCAGGCCCTTCAATCTTACCTGCCTCCGGCGCGTGCGCCAGTGGACTACGTATTCCTCCAGGTCGCGTTTGAAATCCTCGAACGTCGTCCACTCGCGGCCCAGGTAGAACTCGTCCTTGACGTGGCTGAAGAGCTGCTCGGTGGCGGCATTGTCGATGCAGTTCGCCTTCCTGGACATGCTCTGGACGATGCCGGCGGCCTCGAGCCTGGATGTGTACGAGGCGCGCTGGTACTGCCAGCCCCGGTCCGAGTGCATGGTCGGGGCGGCGCCCTCGGGGATCTTGGACAGCAGCTCGTCGAGCATCCTCGCCTGCTGGGCCATGTCGGGCGTGGTCGATATGTCGCTCGCCACGATCTCCTTGGTGCAGAAGTCCAGCGTCGGGGCCCAGTAGGCCTTGCCGCCCGCCACCTTGAACTCGGTGACGTCCGTCCCCAGCTTCCGCCACGGGGCCCCGGCGTCGAAATCCCTCGCGATCACGTTCTCGAACGTCCTGCCGACGACGCCCCTGTACGAGTTGTACCCGTGGTAGGCCGTCTCGCGTCTGATACCGCAGCGAATCCCCATCTCGCGCATCATCTTGAGCACGGTCTTGTCGGCTATCACGGCCCCCTCTTCCGCCCTGAGGCACATCGCTATCTGCCGGTGCCCGCAGCCGTTGGCGGTGCGCGAGAAGATCTCGGCGGCCACCGGCGGCCTTCTGCTCGTATGTGTACCTGCCCCGCTTTCCGTCCATGCGCAGCAGCACCTCGCTCCCGAACGCGCGGTATATCTCCTGCCAACTTCTCACGGCTTCCACGGGAAGCGAAAGGGCAATCGCGGCAGATTTATACCCGTGCCCGAGCTCGAAGAGCCCTATGGCCGCCTTCCTGGCCTCGACATCATACTTCACTCTCAAATCAACGCACATAAAGAAAGCCTCCCATTTCTCATGTCCAAGAAATGGGAGGCAGTTCATTTAAAGCCATGGCTGGCCATTATTTATTTATCGTTCCGCCTCTTCTTGCGGTTGTATTCGAGCAGCAAGCCCAAAGAAGTCAAAGCAGATCCGACAACTGCCAGCGGAAGAACCGGCAGCAGTCTCTCCCCTGTCGAAGCCAGAGCACCCGGCTCGGTGGTCTTGGTCTGGGAGGCGGGGTCGGCCTTGGTCTCGCCGCCGTTCTCGTCGAAGGTCACGGTGACGTCGCGGGGCACCCACTTCCACTGGGCGTAGACGGTCGTGGACTTGGAGACCTCGGTCTTGTCGGTGAACTGATCGCCCGACCCGTCCCTCTCGGTGTTCCAGCCGTCGAACGCCCAGCCCTTGCGGGTCGGGGCGGTCTTGGGCAGCGCGAAGGTGAACGAGGTCTTGCCCGGCTCGGTGGTCTTGGTCTGGGAGGCGGGGTCGGCCTTGGTCTCGCCGCCGTTCTCGTCGAAGGTCACGGTGACGTCGCGGGGCACCCACTTCCACTGGGCGTAGACGGTCGTGGACTTGGAGACCTCGGTCTTGTCGGTGAACTGATCGCCCGACCCGTCCCTCTCGGTGTTCCAGCCGTCGAACGCCCAGCCCTTGCGGGTCGGGGCGGTCTTGGGCAGCGCGAAGGTGAACGAGGTCTTGCCCGGCTCGGTGGTCTTGGTCTGGGAGGCGGGGTCGGCCTTGGTCTCGCCGCCGTTCTCGTCGAAGGTCACGGTGACGTCGCGGGGCACCCACTTCCACTGGGCGTAGACGGTCGTGGACTTGGAGACCTCGGTCTTGTCGGTGAACTGATCGCCCGACCCGTCCCTCTCGGTGTTCCAGCCGTCGAACGCCCAGCCCTTGCGGGTCGGGGCGGTCTTGGGCAGCGCGAAGGTGTAACTGTCCTTATCTGCAGTCTTATCTTGCAAAAACTTTTGAGGATAAGCAGGATCGTATGCGCCATTATCATCAAAAGTCAGCGATAACTTTGCTGCGACCTGCCACATGTGAAAATCATCAGTACTGTCGGCATCCCTGACGCGCTTAAGGTAATAGCCCTCACCAACCGCATCCTCGTTGCCAAGAATAAAAGTGCTTTGCTTAGGTGCATCACCACTAGCTTTGGAGAGTACGTAGTTATCTCCGAGTGACGGCAGTTTCAAATTCTGCCAATTGTTCGGATCCACCGTATTAACAGTAGTCTTCCCTGACGATTCCCCTTTTACAATAAGGGGTATGTCGCCGCCATCATCCGTGCCATCATAGTTATTAGTGACAGCTGGCAGTCTAATTTCAGCGTCATCGCCACGGTAATTTCCTTGGAATAATGCGGGTGCCATTAAGGCAAGTGTGCCCTTATTAATAACGGCACCTTTCAAATTACTTGAACCGTGATCGATGAGAATGCCCTTACTGCCAATAGAGGTGGTTCCCTTAACGAAAATATCGTTATAGTTTTTCGCAGTATTGTATTGTTGCTCCCAAGTACCATTGATATCGACATAACCATATACGTAGGCTTGAGAGCCAGCTGTCGTCAAAACGCTGCCCTCATCTACCCGAAGGCCATTGTCTTCAATTAATTCATTGCTAGAAGCATTGTTGCAACCAAATTTGGTCGTTACATTTGTATTCGATTGACCAGTAATAGCGATCTTATTTACAGAAGAAATCGTACCGGCCGTAATTTCGGAGTTATCAGTAACATTCAATGCAGATGCGTACTTAATATAAGGAATCTCAGCCACAGTCCCTGCAATATTGATTGTGGGAGAAGAAGACCCCTTGGGAAGCCCATAGTACACACCCGTAACGCCCGTAGCTATTTCCGGTCGTCCAGCAATATTAATGAAGGAACCGTCAGAAATCGATACATTCTTGTTCGAAGTCAACGAAACGTAGCCAACACTGCCGCTATTCAGACTGATAGATAGCTTTCCTCTAGCCTTTACGCTCGATCCCTCATCCGACGAATTGGTCAGGTCGTTCTCGCAGAAAACATACCCATGAGAATCGCCCGCTTCATCCCTCAGCTCAACACCAGAAGCGTTCACGGCGATATCACCGTTTACAGCACTCCACTCTGCTCCATAAATAGAGCCAACATGGGAGCCGTGGACATTAACGGTAATAGATCCGCCAACGTTCGCTTTCTTCGAACCTTCAATAAAAGGGACATCATTGGGTATCGATCCACCTTTATCCCAGCCCCAAACATTCTCGTAAGCATCGATAACGACATCGCCATCGACCTCATAAACTCCATCTGGGATCATTTGTCCTGCGCCAATTATTGGCCAATTGCTATTAAGACGAAGCGTTTTGTCGGTGTTTTCATAAGTACTGCTGCCCGCAATAATATGAATGTTGCCTTTAATAGGCGCAGGGTCACCAAAATGACCGCAAATTTCATTTACCCGACCCGAGCGAACATCAAGCGTCACGTTGCCGCGCATCTCACAACCGTAAGTGCCTTCGATAGCAGGAGAAACTTCGGAGTTGGCATTGTCGTAAACAAGCGTGGCGTTACCACCTACATAAACAGCAGGAAAGCCGTTTCCATCGCCGCTCGACCCATCGCCGCGCATGCAACCGGGATTAACGTGATTACCGCTAGCCATGCGAAGGTTACCGCTGATCTCAAGATAGGTGTCATGCTCGACGGATCCTTGATATGAACCACCGATGACGTCATGAAGGCCAGCGCCACTACCAGGATTGATATATCCAGACGCGGCTATCACCACATGTGTGTGATCGACAGTCGACCTATAGCCACCGCCATAAAGTGTTTCAGAGAGGTTGAGCTCGCAGTTACGAGTGAAAACGGTATCGAAACCATTGCAATAGAATTTTCCTGAACCAACCACTTCGACGTTGTCAAAAGTACAAGATCCGGAAAGCATGGCACGGTTGGAGAAGTGCAAGGTTGCGCGATTATCACCGTCACTCGTCACGGTAATCTTCTTGTTAGCAACGCCGAAAGTCGAAACGTAATCTTGGGTCGGTACCACAAAAGACGAGCCGCCTTTTAGGACAAGTCTGATCTCCGATAAATTATCGGAGGCGATTTTATTCAGCGCATCCTCAAATGTTAATTGATCATTAACTTGATAAACACCAGATTCTGCTGCATCAGAATTCGATTCATCAGATGTTTCATTCACATTCACATCGTTTGACTGCTTATCCGAGACATCAGATTCAGGTTTTTGATCATCACTTGAAACCGTATTGTCGTTAGACGAAGCCTCGACCGCCCCCCCCCCCCCCCCCCCCCC